>JABMRO010000497.1 GCA_013202635.1 Planctomycetota bacterium | reverse complement strand
CAGTTAAGTCTATTTGTAGAATCTCACAGAATGCCTATCAGCTTTCATTAGGTCATCCCCTATATCAAAATCCGTGAAAAACACATGCGGTTGGGCCTCCAGCCTTCACTTGCCAAGCTGTAGAGATTTCACCTGTCCCCCTAAGCTACTTCAGGAAGTTCATCCCAGCAGGTTGTATATCGATTAGAACGTCTTTTGAATCTAACCTTCCACGATTGCCCTAAACCTTCCGCTGCCCACTGCAACGGGCTGTTTAACCTGATGTTTATGGCATCTACCGCCTGCATCAGCCGTTGAGACTTCAATCTGTAAATGTTATCAAACAGACCCTTTTGAATCTGGTTTTCCGACACAAGGCCGTTGAGTATAATCCCGCATTTCTTGAATGCACAGCCTTTACGATATAACCTGTCAATACATCGGCAGGCATTACGAATCAACTCTATCGTATCGCTGGTAGCAACAGCAAACTCAACAGTATGAGAATTGAAATATCTATTCTTGATAAAACGGCTGGTTGTAACATAAACCGTCATTACACCGGCAGCTAAACTATGCTCTCTTAACTTTTCTCCTGCCCTTGATGCGTAACTTGCTATGGCTTCTTTTAACTCTTCAATGGATTCCACCGGCCTTCCAAACATACGTGATACCGTAATCGATTTTTTCACAGGCGGATTTTGCTCCAACAGATAACAGCTAATACCACGCAACTCATAAACAGTCCTTATCCCCACTACACCGAACTTCTGTCTAACCCAGCTAATATCTGCATCCCTAAGGGCAAGGGCGGTTTTGATGCCTGCGCTTTTTAATTTCAGGGCTGTTTTGATGCCCACCGTCCACACTTTTTCTACCGGTGTTCCAGTCAGAACCGTGTCCAGACAAGAGTAATCGGTTAGATCCAATACTCCGTTTACCCGGGCGGATTTTTTGGCGACCCTATTGGCTATTTTTGCCAAGGTTTTCGTCCGGCCTATTCCCACAGTTACCGGCATACCAGTCCATTGTTTGACAATTCGCCGTATCTTTCGGCCATAATCCGTCAAGGAGCAGTTAAAGCCGGCAAGGTTCAAAAAGGCTTCATCAATCGAGTAGATTTCTATGTCAGGGGCAAGAGTCAGCAAAGTTTCCATAACCCGGCTGGACATATCGGCATAAAGAGCATAGTTCGACGAAAAAACCTCAACACCATTTTTTCTCATAACGTCTTCAACTTCAAAGGCAGGAACCCCCATACCTATACCCAATGCCTTTGCCTCATTTGAGCGGGCCACAACACAGCCATCATTGTTCGATAATACCACCACCGGCCTGCCTTCCAGCTTCGGGCTAAATACCCGCTCACAGGAGGCATAGAAGTTATTACAGTCAACTAAGGCAAATATTTCTTTCATAGTCTATGTATCACGTTGGTAACTACCCCCCAGACCTGAAAGTCAATATCTTCATTGATTTCCTGAGTGGAGTAGCTTTCATTTTCCGGCTCTAAAGTAATTTTTTCCCCTATTCTGATTCTTTTGACGGTAAGCTCCCCGTTTACAACTGCGATTACTATGCTCTTGTCTCTGGGTTCAATGCTGCGGTCAACGACTAAAAGATCTCCACAATGAATACCAGCTCCAATCATCGAATCACCGATAGCTCTGACAAAAAATGTTGCTGCCGGATGCTTAATTAGGTACTTATTTAGGTCAAGCTTATCCTCTTCATAATCGGTAGCCGGTGATGGAAATCCTGCCGACACTCTGCTCTCAAACAAAGACTGGTGATGTTCGGTGGATATATCCGGTATATGAACTGTCTTGACTTTGGTGTTCATTCTGCACCTACTATTGGTTTAAGGCAATCTTTTCCAGATTCGGATAAGCCTTCAAAAGCCCTTGCGGAACCGGTTGTTTCTGGCCGCTGATTAGGGCCTTTAGCTCAAGTGCATTGGCAAGCTCAGCACCTCGATAATGATTGTTGGCGATAACTGTAAGCGTTTCAAATGCTTTGGCTAATTCATCGACCCTCTGCTTTATTTGTGTAAGCTCATCTTCATTGTAATAATAGTCATAAGTCTCATCTCTGCCTGCTTTGCTAAACCATTTTTCTACATTCCTGCCGTGCATCCTGAAATAACCATTTCTTCCTACATTGCATTGCTGCATGTCGAATGAGTTCCAGGTTGTTGGATAATCAAGGTTGCAGACCGCAACTCCGAGCTGCTCCAAGAAATCCAGGGCATCCGGCATTTGCCATGATTTGTGCCTTACCTCCACCGCCAGGCTAAACGCTTCAGAAAAATTTCTCACTATCTCAGTTAAATGCTGTCGATTCCGGTTAGTATCATCAAAGTCATATTTGAATTGGATCAGCAAGTGCTTGAGCTTACCCGCTTCGAGGAAAGGCTCAAAACCTTTATGAAAATACTTTACGATTTCCGCATCCATTTTGCCTTCATGGGTGAAGCTTCGGTGCAGCTTCGCTGTAAAGAAGAAATCTTGGCGCTTAGAAGTTTTCTCCAGCCACGATTTTGTGGTTTTCTCAAATGGTGGCCGGTAAAAAGTGCTGTTAATCTCCACACAGTCCACAAATTTGCTTATATACTCAAGCTGGTCAACCTTTGAGTTTGTATATACGATTCCCTTCCAGTCCGGATAGGACCAGCCCGCTATGCCTATATAAACCTGACCAAGCATTTTTACCCCTGTTTACAGCATTCTGAAACAGCCTGTTACCTTACCAATTATACGAACATTCTTATCGCCCCGTTTTATGTATTTGGTCTTATATCCTGCCGCTTTGTTGGCCGGTTCGAGTGCTATCCGGTCCCGCTGGATATATATTCTTTTAACGGTAGCCTCATCATCCAGCAGAACCACACCAATCTGGCCGTTTTCAATTCTTTGTTTGGGCTGTACCACCACATAGTCACCGTCCATAATACCTTCATCAGCCATACTGTCGCCAACAACCTTTACAATAAATCTATCCTTAGATTGCCTGAATAAGTCCTTCAGGTCTATGTACCCTTCGATATTTTGTTCAGCTAATATCGGTTCACCTGCTGCCACTCTGCCTACAACTGGGATACCATTAGTTTGTCTTTTCTTTTCGAGATATTCCTTGGATAGTCTAAGTCCTCGATGACCACCTAAATCCACCAAATATCCTTTGTTCCTGAGATAATTGATAAGCTGATAGGCTGCATTTTGAGCAAGGCCAAAATATTCAGCCACTTCCTTTTGACTCGGTGGCTTATTATCCTTTAGCCGCTTCTCGATAAACCTGAACACTTTTTGCTGTTTTTCTGTAAGGGGTTCCATAATAGCCCTTTCAAATAACCTTATTACGATATATGGTTATTTGACCATAGAGTCAACAAAAAAATAATTTTTCTCGGCGTTTGAAGATTACTTCGACCTACACTATTTTACCGAAGCTGTAAAACAACACCTCACAAGCCATTTAAACGACGAACTTGTATTGAGGGGTATTCTGACAATACCACGGGGCTAAAAAAATCAGCCAATAGCTTGCAGTACAGCGACCGAGTGTGTTATAATTACAGCAGATAAGCATACCAATGAGAACCATCATGTCTGGCGTAAATCTGTCGGTTAAGAAGAGCCTTCTTTGAAAGGGAAGGAGAATCGTCATGCACAAACGAAAAGGCTTTACGTTAATAGAGCTGTTAGTAGTAATTGCTATCGTAGCATTATTGATGGCGATCTTGATGCCAACCCTCCAGAGAGCCAGAGAGCAGGGCCAGCGGGCGGTTTGTCTTAGCAATCTAAAGCAACTGGGCCTGGCCTGGATTCTGTATGCGGATGACAACGACGATAAACTTGTCAGCAGTGAGGCAGGCGGCACGTGGAGTAGCCAGTTT
>JABMRO010000496.1 GCA_013202635.1 Planctomycetota bacterium | reverse complement strand
CCTACAAAGTAAATTAGAGGCAGCAATTGAAGATATCGAGTCAAAAAAGCACGTTTCAGTTACTTACGAGCCTGTAGCAATTGGTATAGTGGAATTTGCTTGTTAATTATTATTTCATCTGCGTAATGACTAAGCAAAACAAAGCGTTGTTTCAGGTGGAGTTCGACTATAGCTCTAATTTTACAAGTGGCATCCCTTTTGTGGGCATGCCAAGGAATTGAGTGATTGTATGAGTATTTCAGCGGAATCAGTACGTGGATATCTGTTAGAGGAGATATTAGCCTATCTAATTAGAACAACTGGCTACAAGCTCCTTGTCGACGAAAGTCAGGATATTTATGAATTAATTAATAGGGGGAATGGCCTCTGTGTTAAAGGTAGGGGTGGGGAACATCAGGTAGACGTTTTAGGGGAACTTCAGTGGATACCAGCATTTACCTTTCCACTGCGGCTTTTTGTTGAGGCAAAATATAAGGGTGGCAAGACGGGGATAGATGCAGTTAGGAACGCGGTCGCTGTGTTGTTAGATGTGAATGAAAAGTATTCGGGGAATTTTGAAGCACTAGAAACTCAATCAATATTACCAAAATACTATAGATATGTGTATGCTTTATTTTCGGCTTCTGGGTTCTCCAAGTATGCGATTAGAATGGCACTAGCTCATCAAATATCACTAATTGACTTAAGAGGAGTTGAATTTGAGACGTTAAGGACCGTGATAGACGATGTTGCGTATTCATGCGTCGAAATGGAAGTAGAAAATCGAGCTGGGTTCGTTAAAAGTTTAAGACAAGTAATAAGAAAAGAGCTGAAGACTTGGCCTGAGGAAGTTTACGAACCTGAGGAAGAATCCGATGAAACATATTTATTGAGCGATGTTCTGAGCCCGATTATTGACATAGCTAGGAATTATGGCGAATTGTTTGTAGCTATGACCAAAGGGCCTTTTATGCTGGTAATGAAAGCTGATAATCCTGTTAAATTTCTTAATTTTGTACAGCAACGTCCACACCATAAAGTAACTATTACTTGGAGTAGGTATTTAAATGATGGTCTTACTTGGTTTGTAAAGCCGGTACATAACGACGAAGCATATACCTTATCCTTCAGTATCCCAGAAATACTAGCTAAATGGGTATTTGGAGAGTCAGAACGAGCTCGGAAAAATGCTCTGCAAGTAAAAATGGAGTATTTTTCTGAAATAACCATATATCGCCAGGTAGATGGCATCGACCATTTATACAAGCTGGAATATGACCCAGTTGCTACCGGAGTCTATTAATTTAGCTGCATGTAGTATCTGAAAGGAAATGAACGATGTTAGCATGGAGCGAATGGTTCGATATCGAGAATTATGCCAGTAATGACAGAGCACCAGGCGTTTATAGGATTAGGCTTGCATTTACGGCAGACCGTCGTCCGGTCATTATTCCTCGACTCCTTAATCAAGATAGGGATGGGCTGTTGTCAATAGGTCAGTCGGGCAATTTAAGAGATAGAATTCGTAGTTTTTGTAAGGTTGCGAATAATGCGACCGGATTTCTTAAACACAGTTCGGGCGATAGACTTTTTCTTGTCCGTATATGTTCTCATGCTTCTTCCAATAGCTATTTTAACGATAAAATAATTCAATATTCTTTTGTAACACAAAATGATAAGGAGTCAGCCAAAGAGCTCGAAGAGAGATTATTAAAGTGTTATTTTAAAGAGTATGGTGAATTGCCCCCACTAAATAATAGTATGCCGGACAGAAACGTATTATGGGAAGATATATTGTTGCTTAAACATGAATAGCCTATTGACCTACCCCTCGAACAGGAGCCCAGCTATAACACCAGACTAAAGTGAATAAGAGTATAGGAATCATAGGGATCAGCTAAACAAAACACAGAACCCTTGTTTCAGGTAGAGATTGCCTCTCGAGCCTGTCTCATAAGTTATTTCCTCAGGCGTAAGGTAGCAAATGCTCAGCTTCAATAAATCACCATTTTTGGAATTATGAGACAGGCTCTCTCCCCCATCTCCACTAAAAACAATGATGAGTCTTTGAGTTAGTGATTAATATTTGACTTATTGTGCTCGCTCATTCTTGTCCAAGAAATCCGAAACCCCCTTATAAAACTTCATACTATCCTGGAAATTGAATGACCGAGTATAGCGTTGAACCATTTCAAGGCTTTCCCATCGTCCTAGTTCCTTTATTGTCATAACATCAACCCCGGCTTTCCGAAGGAGGCAGGCAAACGTTCTCCTGAAGACGTGCGGGTTGCAGGTAATGCCGGTAGCCTGCTGGAGACGCCGTAGCATCGAGATTACGCCCCATTGATTGAGTCCCCATATAATTCCTCCGGTGGATGTTCCTGCAGCCAGATTGTTAAATAGTGCTGTGTCATCTTGCCGAGGGGAGCCAGCGCTTCCTTTCGACCCTTACCAAGGACCTGTACGGTCCCATTGGCCCAATCGATATCTCCCGACTTGACATTGACCAGTTCGTTCAACCGCAGCCCGCTTTCGGTGAACATGGCGATGATCGCCTTGTCCCGGTTCGATTCAACCGCATCGATTAGAACGGCAACCTGTTCAGCCGTTAGGGTAGGGAGGATGGGTTTACCGAGACGAGGTGCTTTGAGTTTCTTGACCGGGGTGGGAATATCGAAATTTTCCTCGCGCCAGTTGTAGAACGTTTTGATCACCCGGTGATAAGCATGGCGGTTGCCGGGTGTTTTAAATTGGATTAGGAATGCCTCGATATCCTGCTTGGTAGCCGTATCGGGGTTGATTTCCCGGAAAAATCTGGCAAGCTTGGTACGATAGAAACTCATCGTTGCCAGAGTGACTTCCATCGCCTCACGAGATTGCAGGAAAAGTGCGAGATAATCGTGTTTCGTCTGGCTACGTCGGCGGAACTCTTCCAGGAAATCGATGAGTTTCTGGGACGGTTTTCGTTTGCCGTTTTTGACCTGGGAGATGTAGGATTTGCTTAATATGCTTAACAAACTGAGTTCCGAGTTACTCGTGAACTCTAAAATTTTATTAAGCAACTGAACGTAGTCTAATGCCTCATAATAACTTGGTCAAACGATGACGGCGTACGTTCTAGATGACGTGTTTTTTGTCCTTATAAGGATAATCGTCAAGATAGTTCTTAATCGTAGCTTTTGATAGCCCCATGATCCTCGCTATTTGTGCTGGTTTATTCCCCAAAGCAGCTAGTCTTTTCGCTTCACTCTGTCTTTCAGAAGAGGTCAAATTCTTGCCAACCTTTGGTTTACTAATATTTGTTGAGGCAAAAGCACGGCTGAGTTTGTCGCTCCAGAACGATGGCAAAGGACTTTCGATAAGTCCGAGACATCCTTGATCCTGGGAGAAAACGAACGACCATGGTTTCTTATTACCTGAGATGGATTGAAATGCGTTTTCAGCCTGTATAGATAAATCTCGAAGTTCAGGCCTGTCAAACTTGGCCTGAAACATACTTGGCTCCTTGAAAACGACCACATCGAGAGCACTAAAAATGTTTCGATCTATCTGGCTTGATTCTTGTGATACGAAGATGATCGTCTGGTTTCTCTGCCTGGATAGATTCAATAAACTGCTTAGTTCTTTGGCTTGAGAATTCACGCCCGGACCAGCGTGATATTTTAGGTGGGTCTCATCAACGATGATAATAGAATTGGGTGGGACATCTTCCATCTCGGGTTGGACCGTAATCCATTCCGGAATATATGCGTTGGCAGAATAGGGGAGTCCTACTGCGTAGATATCTGCGGTCCACCGCATGTCTTCAACAATTCGATAGGCTAAAGCGCTTTTCCCAGAGTCTCGCTTGCCTAGTATTAAGACAACGTTGGGATGTTTTATGATTGATAACCATTTACTTGCCTCAATCAATATTGGATTTGTCACCTGGTACGATTGCTCGACTGTCTGACGCCATAGGTCAATAGTGTTTGATGCGGGGGTAAGAGATTTTGGTTTGTTGAAGTGCTTGTCCCATGCTTCCTCAAAAGCCTGAACGATTACATCGGAATAATTCGTATTGTCAGGCAAAACTGGACGTGAAGCGGAATAATAAAATTCGTCCGGATGGTCTAGTTCGTACTTTACCCCCCAAATGAGTAAACCTATGGCCAATAATTTCTTAAATTCCATGTTGTCCCTCCAATATCCTATGTTTCAATAAATACGAATTTGAACATCAACTGGTTTATCCCGGTTCAATTGAACTTTTTATGAACTCTTTGTTAAACATTATTCGCCCAATATTCTTAGAGTAAAATTGATTGGGATAATGATGAACATGTGTTGATGCAAGTATTACGTTGATAGCGGTGGTTTATAGAATTTCAAACTCTGATCGAAATCTACAGATCTCGTATACCGTTGTACCATCTCAAGGCTCTCCCATCTGCCTAGATCTTTGATAGTCATTGTGTCTACACCCGCTTTTCGCAATAGGCAGGCAAAGGTTCGGCGAAAAGTATGTGGATTACAAGGTAGGCCGGTAGCTGCTTCAAGCCTCTTGAGCATAGAAACGATGCCGGATTCTGTAATGCCCCAAATGTTTCCGTCAGGAATATATTGTTCCAGCCATCCTTTGAGATATTGTTCCGTGAGTTCTCCGAACGCAGCCAGCGCCTCTTTCCTGCCTTTTCCCATCACTTGGATGGTCCGGTTTGTCCAGTTGATATGATTGGGTTTGATCTTAGCTAACTCGAAAAGACGCAATCCGCTTTCTGTGAAAAGTGATATTATTGCCTTATCTCGGACCGAAGAGGCAATTGAGATTAAGAACATCACTTGTTCCTTTTCCAGACTCGGCAGTATGGGTTTGCCAAGAATCGGGGCGGACATATGTTGCATGGGATTGATAAAGCCGTATTCGGTACTGAGCCATCGGTAGAAGGTCTTTAGGGACCGAAATGAGGCGTGCCTGGTCCCGAGTCCATATTGATTCGG
>JABMRO010000038.1 GCA_013202635.1 Planctomycetota bacterium | reverse complement strand
GGCGATTGTAGCACACTGACCGAACAAATCCCGGACCGCTTCGGGAGGCAGGTACATCAGCAGGCCTTCAGCTGCGATGATGGTTTGCGCTGCCTGGTCCCATGATTCATTGGCTTTCAGAACGTCCACCAGTTTCCGCTTGCCGAGATCCTCCGGGATCAGGTGAAGATTATCCCGCTGCCCCATCGTTTCTATTCCCCTTGCCTTGAGGCGGGCTGTGGCCGGGTGATCTATCTCAAAGAAGTTCACACCAGCAAATTCCGGCGCCAACCGGCACCCCATCGTGTCGTAACCCGCTCCCAAAACAAGAACCTGGGTAGCACCCGCTCCAATTCCATCCCTTACCTGGCGCTCACAAAACGCTTTCCTGTGGCCAAAGGCCTCAAACTGACCCGGCATCATCCAGTCAAAGGCCTCGTAAACGGAGACCATTCTTCGCGAACCGGACCATCGAACCAAAGTCGCACTAGCTGCACCGGAAGCAAGGAGCAATTTCTCCGTGGCGTCGACAATTCCGGGAGGAAGAACGTTGTCCATTCCCGGTTTCGCCCCCAAAGTAACGATATTCAGAGCAACCTTGTACGCAGTCTTGCTCGGCTTATCCTTGCGCATAGAATGTCCTTCTAAGCATAACTACCCAGATCACCTGCAAGAAATGGCGCAGCCATTTTTTGTCAGGTGCATCCGTTGGTTCGGCAATCTACTTTACCATCTTCTTGAGCCAGTCCGGTGATGCCTCGGTGGGGCTCTGTATAGAAACACGAAGGCCGTCAGGATCCATGAGCATGATGCCACGTTTTCCGAGGTGAATGTCCGCAGGACCTGCGAACTCGATTCCTTTCGCACGAAGCCGTTCGGCCAGCTTGTCAACGTCGTCTACGATGAAAGAAATGTGAACGCGATCTGGATAGCCCGAGCAGGCGCCGATTTCGACTCCGGGCCACCCACCATTGAAAACGGATAGGCCATCCTCCTCATGATCAAGATGGAGTCCAAGGGTGTCGTGGTAGAACTTCTTGCTCGCCTTGGGGTCCTTAGCCAATAGTCCAATCTCGTGAAGCTTCATTTTATTTCCTTTCAGTTGCCGAGCGACAAAGCTCACCGGCGGCTTTGGAGCGCCTTGTTAGACGGTTTCAATTCGATCAAGAGAGTAACCATTTTAATGCTTCTGAAGTATCATTGTAAAGTTGCATTAAAACACCACGATTCTGCGCAACGGTCACAACGAAATCTACATCAGGTTTTGGTCCATTCTCGTTAACAACTGCAATCTATGTACCTCCCGGAAAAAGCCCTTTTGCGAATTCTTTGCCAAACACATACAACTCAAGCGTCTCGCCTGACATGAATGACTCTTGATCAGTCATGTTTACTAACACTTTGACAAATCCTCTCTCCCGACACAAATTAACTGCATATTCCCTGGATCGTTTGTGTTCTTCTGAATCCGATTCTCCAGAAAACTTAAGTTTCACAATTCCCTTTTCATCCATCACGTCTATTTTATATGGCATAACAACCTCCGTCTAAACTATTGTTTATATGGTTTCCGTATAACATCCCAAGCCTTTCTTCGTTTTAAAAGAGTCTCTAAAAATACTAAAAACTAGCAAAGCCAAAGACAGTCACATATTTTTTCATGATATTTTCCCGTTTATCTCACGCCACTGAGATTAACACAAAACAAGAGAAAGCACAAATGAAAAAACCCTGCCAAGTTAATTTCTACGGACTAAAACCCGTGAAAATTTACTTATCTGAATTAGAAGCGGTTTCAAAACTGCTTTCGTCGCGCAATCGAGCGATATTTACTCTCGCAAGGCGGAGGCTCAGGATCGCCGCAGGCCTAATCAAAGTTACGTCGAGGACGCAGAAATCCATTCTCAATAGTTTACCCCCGATGTTAGCTCACTTGCTTTTCTTCTCGGGGGCCGGCGGAAATTGCAGCCATTCGCAGTGGAAATTGAGTTTCGAAACAGCTTCTAATGTAAAAGCTATATAGACACAAATACAAAAAGTATGAATCCTAAAAAGCTTATATTATTTTAGAAGTTTGTGAATGCGTTCACATGCACAAAGTCCATCTGCAAACCCGCATTTCCCTTCAAATAACATGTCGCTTGCCGCCCTGCAAAGCTCTGTGTAGCAAGAACATCCAGAATCTAGCATCGATAATCCAGTACCCAGCATCTGCTTTCCGTCTTCTGCCTTCCGTCTTCCTACCAGGAGTTTTCCCTCGAGAACTACTCCCTTTACCACCCCACCCAGCCGTAACGTCCGATAATATTCTGGCTCGAATCGTATTTACCCATTATACCCAAACTATCAAAATGTTAATTTCAAAAAAGTGCTGATTTATTACGATTTACTACCATTTTCTACCTAAAACGCGCGCATTTTTACCAATTTCTTACCATTTCAGACCATTTTTATCCTTTTTTTTACCGCTTTTATCTTGCCCGCTTTGCCTATATGTCCTATTTTCATATCCCTCCCCCCACTATTAACCCAAAAACCGACATCTCTACAGAAATAAACCGAAAAAAACCTGAAATACCCCCAATTTCCTCAGTTTTAAAGAAATTCAATTCTCCGCATTGTTAAACTACGCAAACTTTCGCCACCCAAGTTGTTTTTATTATTAATGACTAACCTAACATTTCAACAACTATCTTTGACACCTCTTCGCAGGCTTTTTTCACAGCTAACGGCTCAGCTAATTGTATCAGCTCACCGCTTATTTGAGTTAGTTTGTCCTTGTCTTGCAAAAGTGGCTCGATGCTTTCGACGATCGGCTCAATAGAAGTAAAATAAGGCATAAACTCCGGCACTAATTCCTTACCCGCGAGGATATTGACTAAAGACAGATATTTTGTTTTTATCAGCCATCGACCCACCAGTTGCCATAGAATCCTGCTTGATTGATACATTATCACCATAGGACAGCCGGCCGCCGTTACCTCCAGCGTTGCACTGCCGCTTGTAACAATCGTAAAATCTACAGCGCCGGCAGTTTCGCTAACTGAACCAATATTGTATTCACACTCAAAACCGCCGATTTGCGTTTTTCTAAGCAACTGTTCTCGTTCGTTATCCACGGCTACCGTAATAAAGCTTGCTTCCGGGTATTTTTCCTTTAAGCGCAGAGCAATCTGCTGCATCGGGCCCCAAAGCGATTCGATCTCAGCGGTACGCGAACCCGGCATAAGAGCAAACCTGGCTTTTCCGGGCTCAAAATCCACATATCTTTTAAAATGGCCTGAACCAATATCCAATTCATCAAATAGCGGATTACCCACAAAATCCACATCCATGCCTCTTTGGCCGAACCATTTCTGCTCGAAAGGCAGTATGCAGCAGAGTTTATCGCAGCATCTGCGAAGTTTGTAAATTCGCCAGCTTGCCCAGGCCCAAAGCTGTGGAGCAACATAAAAAAGTGTCTTTATACCTGCTTTTTTGGCGGCCTTTGCAATGTGAAAGTTAAATGCAGGGGAATCGCACACAATAACCAAATCCACCTTATTGTTCTTTATAAAACCGGTTAAACGCTTTATCAACTTGTAATAACGGCCAATGTGACTGAAGGCCTTGTATATCATTACCGCCTTGCCGACGGTGGCCTCCAGCAACTCGCAGCCCGCCTCAGCCATTTTCGCTCCGCCCACACCGACAAATTCAATGTCATAACCGCTCTCCTTCAAAGCAGTTATCAGGCCCGCACAATGAGCGTCAGCGCTTGGCTCGGCGGCACTGATAAAAATGCGATATTTTTTATTTTTGTCCGGCATAGGCGTATTTGTTTAACAAGATTCGGCCAAAACATCAACCAGATAATAAATTTCGTATCTCGTATTTAATATATCGAATATAGTATGTCGAATTAAAGATATTGAGTTGAGAATAAAGAAATGCTTGAATTTATTACCAACAGGGACATATACGAAAAAGTGATTTGCGGGCGAATCGGTAAAGCCCGCAGGTTCGTCTGGATAGCAACTTCCGACTTAAAAGACCTTTATGTGGAAAAGCAGGATCGGATGGTGCCTTTTCTCGAGATTTTGTCCGATCTGATCAAACAAAATGTCGAAATAAGACTCCTTCATGCCAAAGAGCCCGGGCCTGCCTTTCGAAAGGATTTCGATAAATACCCGAACCTGATAGATGGGATGGAACGAATCTTATGCCCGAGAGTCCACCTTAAAGCCGTTGTCATCGACGACGGCTTCGCTTACAGCGGCAGTGCCAATCTTACCGGCGCGGGTATGGGGGCTAAGAGCAAACACAAAAGAAATTTCGAGGCTGGCATTATCACCGATGATCAAATAATAGTCGGTAAAGTTATGGAGCAGTTTGACAATATCTGGAGGGGGACTCACTGTAGAGCATGCAAACGGAAGAAATATTGCGCAGACTATAAAGACATCCTGGTTTGATGAAACTATTTTCAATTAATGAATGATTAACAGGGGTTTATACTTCTCGATATGTTGAAGAAGGCATTAGATTTTTATACAAAGTATTTTGCGGTGTGGGTGGTTGCCTTTGGGGTGGTGGCGTATTTTTGGCCTGAAGTGTTTTTGACGCTTGAGGAGAAGATGGCCTGGTTCTTCGCGGCAACCATCGAACGTGTTTTGCCGCGTGCCCTTCGACTGGAAAAAGGAATGAACTGGTTCTTCGCCCTTACGATGTTCGGCATAGGGGCGGTTCTGCAAATCGAAGATTTCAAACGAATCGCAAAAAGACCGGCCATCGTATTAATCGGCTCGGCTGCGCAGTTTAGTATTATGCCGTTGGGTTCGTTTGTTCTGGCTAAGCTGTTCGGTTTACCGCCTGAAATTGCAGTTGGATTAATACTGACCGGCTCGGCACCGGGGGCGATGGCAAGCAATGTGATGAGTTACATCGCCAAAGCGGATACGGCTTATTCGGTCTCGCTGACAACTATATCGACGCTGTTGTGTCCGCTATTGACGCCGGGATTAACTCTCCTTTTGGCAGGGTCGAGACTGGAAATTCCTTTCTGGGAAATGGTATTAAGTGTCATCAAAATGGTGATTCTGCCTTTGTTCATAGGATTTGGAGTAAGGCATTATTTAAAAGAAAAAATAGAAAAAGTCCTGCCGATATTCCCGGCAATATCGGTTACATTTATCATTTTTATCTGCTCGATGGTAATAGCACTTAACAAGAATCGCCTGGGACAGGTGACGGGGCTTGTTTTGATAACGGCGGTGATACTTAATCTTTACGGAATGTTATGCGGCTACAGCATAGGCTCTGCTTTTCGTATGGAGGTGCGGCGAAGACGGACACTGGCGATTGAGATTGGGATGCAGAACGCCGGCTTAGGGACGGTTTTAGCACTGGAACATTTCGGGGAACAAGCGGCGATACCGGCGGCGATTTTCGTTTTTATATGCATTATCACAGCGTCTGTAATGGCGGAAATCTGGCAGAAAAAACCGCTCGAAACAGTAACAGTAGCAGAATAAATATTATATATTAGCGGAAGACTATTGCATTATGCCGATATAAAGGCTATAATTCTGCCTTAGATTTGGCACAAAAAAGTTCGATGGGCAGTCGGTTCGGCTGCCTTTAAGTTTGTCTGTGATAGAAGATTTTGAGGAGCTTTAAGCTATGGATTGTAATCTGGCAATCGCAGGTGTGACCGGTGCGGTCGGTCAGGAATTTTTGGGAATTCTGGAAGAGCGGGATTTTCCGTTTGATTCTTTGAAAATGTTGGCGTCCAGCCGGTCGGCCGGTAAAAAAATCGAATTTAAAGGCAAAAAATATACCGTTGAAGAATTAACAAAGAAGAGCTTTAGCCGTGTTGATATTGCTTTGTTCAGTGCCGGTGCCTCGCGAAGTAAAGAGTTTGGACCTGCTGCGGTTGAAGCCGGTGCGGTCGTTGTTGATAACTCCTCGGCGTTCAGGATGGATGCGGATGTCCCACTGGTTATACCTGAAATAAATCCGCAGGCAATCAAAGAGAATAAAGGCATAATCGCCAATCCTAACTGCTCAACGATTATTGGTATTGTGCCGGTCTGGCCGCTGCATAAAGCCAATCCCGTCAAACGAATGGTCGTGAGCACATACCAGGCCGCCAGTGGAGCGGGACATTCTGCTATGGTCGAGCTGGAAGAACAAACGCGCGAAATCCTCGACGGGAAAGAGCCGACCTGCAAGGCGTTCCCGTACCAAATAGCGTTTAACTGCTTCAGCCATAACGCGGCGCTCGGGCCAAACGGATACAACCAGGAAGAGATGAAAATGGTCCACGAGACCAGGAAGATTTTCGATTGCGCTGAGATTGCAATTACCTGTACCTGTATTCGTATCCCGGTATTCCGTGCACACTGCGAGAGTATAAATCTTGAGTTCACCGAGGCGATTACTCCGGACCAGGTCAGGGACCTTTTGAGTACGGCGCCGGGTGTCTCATTATTGGATGACCGTGAAAACAACCGTTTCCCGATGCCAATCGATGCCTCCGGCAAAGATGATATCCTCGTCGGTAGAATCAGGCAGGACGAGTCCATACCTGAGAATCACGGTATAAATATTTGGGTCGCCGGCGACCAGTTACGAAAAGGTGCGGCTCTTAACGCCATTCAGATTGCGGAAAAGTTACTCTAATCGGTAATAATGGCCGTTCGCAATATAAAACTGACAATTGCCTATGACGGCACCGAATATCACGGCTGGCAAATTCAGCCGGGACTAAGAACAATCCAGAGCGTGATTACCGAAGCAATACAGGACCTGCTCGGCTCTGAGGTAAGACTGTTCGGAGCGAGCAGAACTGATGCCGGCGTAAGCGCTTTGGGGCAGGTTGGTCTTATTCAAATCGATTCGCCAATACCAACGGAAAATCTGGCCAGGGCAATTACTGGCAGACTCCCTGCCGATATCGCGGTTACCGAAGCAGTGGAAGTCCCTCAGGGCTTTGATTTGATGGGCGCGGTAACAAACAAGTTATACCGCTATACAATCTTTACAGGGCAGGTTCGGCCGGTTCTGAAAATCAGACACTGCTGGCATCTGCCCACTAAACTCGAGATTACAGCTATGGTTGAAGCGGCGAAACTTCTGGTCGGCAAAAAAGACTTCAAATCCTTCGCGTCCGCAGCGGATAAAAGAGAAAGCTCTGTGCGAACAATCTTTCGCTGTGATGTTGGTAATAGTGAAGAGAAAGAAAAAGACTGGATATATGTTGATGTAGAGGGGGACGGCTTTTTGTATAATATGGTCAGAAACATTGTCGGAACTCTGGTGGAAGTTGGCAAGGGAAGGTGGAAGCCGGAAAAGATTAACGAGATTCTCGAAGCAAAAGACCGTACCGCAGCAGGACAGCTCGCCCCTGCTGCAGGATTGTGCCTTATGTGGATTAAGCATTAGAGGAAAGAATGCAGGAGAAGCATTGAAGATTGTTCATATTATAACGCGGTTGATTTTAGGCGGGGCGCAGGAGAATACGCTTATAACCTGCAAGCTCTTAGCGAAACGAGGGCACGATGTCACGCTTATTACAGGGCCGGCTATCGGGCCTGAGGGCGAGCTTTTTAATCAGACTAAGCAGCAGAATTATGAAGTTATAGTTGTCGATAAGCTTCGCCGGGCGATAAATCCATTTAATGATACTATCAGTTACTTCCAGATAAAGAAATTACTTAATAAATTACAGCCGGACATTGTTCACACTCATTCAGCGAAAGCAGGGATATTAGGCAGATTTGCCGGCTATAGCTTAAAAGGGAAATGGGCGGACAGCCTGCCGGCGGTGGTACATGCAATACACGGACTGGCCTTCCATCCTTACCAAAGCCAGTGGCTCAACAGGTTTTATATCGCTGCCGAGAAGTCGGCTGCAAAACGAACAGACTTTTTTATCTGTGTTGCCGATGCAATGACCAAACAGACGACGGCCGCAGGTATCGGCAGGCCGGAGCAGTTTGTTACCGCTTATTCGGCTATCGATGAAGATGATATCTTAGAGCCAATATCGCAGGAGCGTAAAAAGGATTTCCGCCGAAAATATGAAATCAGTGAAGATTCGATTGTGCTGGTATCAATCGCACGATTGTTTATGCTCAAGGGGCATAAATATATTATCGAATCAGCCAAACAGCTTTCGAAGCGATTTGAAAAATGCGTTTGGCTGTTTGTCGGGGACGGTAACCTGTCTGAACATTTCAAACAACAGGTTCGTCAGCTTGGATTAACTGAAAAGTTCAAATTCACAGGCCTATTGCCGCCGAGCCAAATACCTCTTGCCATACAATCATCTGATATACTTGTTCACTGCTCACTAAGGGAGGGACTTGCGCGCACTCTGCCGCAGGCAATGCTTTGCGGCAGGCCGGCTATATCCTTCGACGTTGACGGTGCAAAAGAAGTTGTAAACGAAAACACAGGCCGACTGATTGAGCCCAAAAATATCGAGCAATTAACAAAGGCCTGTGCGGAATTGATAGAAGATGAGGACTTAAGAAAGAAACTCGGCGAAAACGGCAGGAATTCCGTAAAAGAAAAATTCGCACCGGAAACAATGGTCGATACTATCGAAGCAGTCTATCGAAAACTGCTGAATCAGAAATAATTCCACTTAAACAGGAAAGTAATATGAACGAGACGATTGGATATTGCGGTCTGAATTGCCAAGGTTGCCAGATCTATCAGGCAACGCGGGAAAAGGACGAAGAGAAAAAATATCAAATGAGAGCTGAAATCGCTCAACAAATTAAAGAGCATTACGGCCAGGAATATAAGCCGGAGGATATTACCGACTGCGATGGATGTAAGAGCGAAGGCGGAAGATTATTCTCAGGAAGCCACAACTGCTATATGAGAAAGTGTGCAAGTCAAAAGCATATCGAAAATTGTGCATATTGCCAGGAGTATCCCTGTAAAGAGCTTGAGAAGCTGCTTACTACCGACCAGGATGCCAAGAAAAGATTAGATATGATAAAAACCAGGCTTTAGCTCTACTGAGACTCAAAAACAGAAAAAAAATTAAAATATTTCAACTTTTTTAACAAATACAGCAT
>JABMRO010000495.1 GCA_013202635.1 Planctomycetota bacterium | reverse complement strand
ATTCAAAACAAAAGGTTTATTCCTTATAATACTCCCCAAAATTAGGACCACTGGTTAAGTTGAAAATTAAGTTATAATTTTAACCAGTGAATCATGAAAAAAACGAGAAGAAAATTTTCAGGGGCCTTTAAAGCCAAAGTTGCAATTGAGGCGCTCAAGGAGCGTGAATCTCTTGCAGAATTATCAAAACGTTTCGAAGTACATCCCAACATTATCAGTAAATGGAAGCAAGAGTTTCTGGAACGTGCTGCTGAAATATTTGATAAAAAATCATTAGATGATGAACCTGAGGTTGACATAGATAAACTTTATGCCAAAATCGGGAAGTTGGAAATAGAGAATGATTTTATAAAAAAAAATTTAAAGAAAATAGGACTGTGAGCCAACTTAGGAAATTTGTTAATACTGATCATGTTTTAAGCATTAGAGAGCAATGTGATATTCTATCTATTCACAAAAGCGGATTGTATTACAAACCCAAAGGTGAGAAAAAAGAGAATCTTAGAGTTATGCGCTTAATGGATGAACATTACCTGAATCATCCTACTGAGGGAGTACTGATGATGCAGGACTTTTTGCGAGACAAGGGATATCCAGTAAATCATAAACGAGTTCGAAGATTGCTTCGTTTGATGGGTTTGATGGCCATTTATCCGAAGAAGAACCTGAGCAAACTGGGACAAAAAAAATATATTCATCCTTATCTGTTAAAGGGATTAAATATTGATCGTCCTAATAAAGCTTGGGCAGTGGATATTAGTGCGCCAAGAAGGCGATTTTTTTAGCAATAAGATCTCGCTGGCTGTTTCTATAACCGATAGCTGAAATGCTGTCTCAATATACAAGGGAAGTGTATTGGAAGGGGGTTGTGAAGTTTCCACTGGTGCTGAAGTGGAGACGAAATAAGCAGAACAACCTTAAATGTACCGGAGGCAGGCCATTTACTGCCGGCCGGGCTACCACAGAATCTATGATGAGACAACGAAACATGTGCCGGAAGCCTCTGTATTTAACTTGCCAACCTCCAAGAAAGGAATGGCTTTGGAGGGTTGTGGTCAGCTCTTATGGTCTTGATGTTGCCAATAGAGGAATAATAAATTCGGTAGTGGGATATCTCCAAGGCCACTACCCAGAACCGCCAGGGGTAGAGCATGACATCTAAGGATTCAAAGATTGAGAAACGGAACTTGGGAACTTGTTCTCTTTTGCCTGCAAGGAAAGCAGGCTATCGGCAGCGACCCGGGATGATTGGGAACGAGGGCGGAGCCTGCGTAGTAGTCCGAGATCGGGAAAGCCGGTCACATGGCGAAGGCAGGCAGGGAATCGATACATTTTTAAAACGGAGGAGCAATTCATGAACTTGGATTTCAAGGCAGATTCTGCCTGGGTACTCAGCGTACAAAGAAAATTGTATCAGTGGAGTAAAGCAAACCCCAAAGAAGCTTATCGAGAATTATGGAACTGGATAACAGACATCCGTAATTTAAGATACGCCTGGAATCGCGTGTCCAGCAATAAAGGCAAGCACACTCCAGGTATTGATGGGGAAACGGTAGGTAGTATTATCAGGGACATAGGTATTAAAACCTTTTTGGAAAACCTGCGAATGGAGCTTAGAAGTAGTTTATACCAACCAAGCCCTTGCCGCAGGAAATTTATTCCAAAACCCGGTAAACCAGGGAAATTCCGACCACTGGGAATACCTACGATTAAAGATCGTATTGTTCAAAGTGCGATCAAACAAGTATTTGAACCAATTTTGGAAGCACGCTTCGAACATATCTCCTATGGTTTCAGACCAGGACGAGGATGTCATGGAGCGCTTGAGCACATTCGAATGGCTATGCGGCCACGTAAAGTTAATAAGGAGGATGGGATGCGTCGAGAGATGCCCTATCAATGGGCTATTGAAGGCGACATTCATGGATGCTTTGATAGTATTGATCATCACATGTTAATGGAACGAGTTCGGATGCACTCTGCGGATAGAAAAATGAATCAGTTACTTGTTAGGTTTTTGAAAGCAGGTATCTTATCTGAAGAAATATTTCGAAGAACCGATGCCGGTACCCCTCAGGGGGGAATCTGCTCTCCTTTGTTAGCCAATATCGCCCTCGGCATTATTGAGGAACGATATGAAAGATGGGTTAACCACAAATATAAACGACAGGAGCGCAGATCATGCGATGGAATAAAAGCGGCAATGTGGTCAAGGAGTATTGACCGACAGGCGGGAAGGACAGTTTTCTTTCCAATACGCTATGCTGATGATTTCATCATTCTGGTGTCTGGTTCAAGGGAAGTAGCTGAAAGAGAACGTCTGGCTTTAGAAACAATCCTAAAGGAAAAGATGGGATTGACTTTATCGCCGGAAAAGACGAAGATTACAGCTCTAATTGAGGGATTTCAGTTTTTAGGTCATCGGGTACGAATGTGCTGGGATGAACGTTATGGCTGGACTCCGCGGATTGAAATACCTAAAGAAAAGATCGCTGACCTTAAGTATAGGGTTAAGCAACTGACCGGACGGTCTACTACCCAATGGTCATTTACCAAACTGCTACAGAAACTTAATCCAATCCTTAGAGGATGGGCTAACTTTTATCACTACTGTACGGGTGCAAAAAAGATTCTGTCAAATCTTGATTGGTATGTCAGGGATCGTATCTGGCGGTGGTTAAGAAAAAAGTTCCCAAAAGCTAATGCGCATAAGATTTTGCAATATCGACAGTTTAGCCAGATTAAACCAAAGTGGAAGGTTTGGCAAACGGATCGTGTAGAACAATATCAGATGTGCTGGCTTAAGGTAATGCGCTATCAGCGAGGTTGGATGATTCCTGCTATCTTCACCTTGATTCCTGGAGAGCCGGATGCATAACGAAAGGTGCACGTCCGGTTCGGAGAGAGGGCGAGCGAAACCATTAGTCGCAAAACTAACAGGCGCGCTCTTCCTACTCTACCGTACATCCCTATGTGCAAAGGATTTATGTATTTGACTGCAATTATTGATGTGTACAGCCGGTATATTGTTGGCTGGGGCCTGTCAAACAGCCTTGAAGCAAAATGTAGTCTTAATGTGTTAAAAGAAGCTATTGCAGTTCATGGTAAACCTGAGATTATTAATTCTGACCAGGGAAGCCAGTTCACTTGCGAAGATTGGATAAACTATCTTGAAAAGGAAGATGTAAAAATAAGTATGGACGGTAAGGGCAGGGCAATTGATAATATTTTTATAGAAAGATTCTGGAGAAGTTTAAAATATGATCATGTATATCTTTTCCCGGCAGAGGATGGAATTGAGTTATACAGTGGGTTGAAAGAATACTTTCATTATTATAACAATGAACTT
>JABMRO010000494.1 GCA_013202635.1 Planctomycetota bacterium | reverse complement strand
GCTGAGTACTTCTTTTGATATAGCCCCATAAAAAAGGTTCCTGAATGAGTTGGTTGTGGGAAATGTACATAAGCTTTAACTCAAGGATCTCTGGGTTAAGTGCTGAGTGAGATAAGACGATAAATTTTGGAGGTTAGAGAAGGTGCGTTTAAGAGAAGGGCGGTGGTAAATTGTATATTCGTAAGGTTTTGTTTGTGTTTAAGTTAGCTCTTGTTCTGGTGCTTTCTTTTGTGATTATCAGGACGGTGATAATGCCACAGCACCCGGCGGGGATTTTTAAGCCGGCCTCAGCCGTTGGTACCGAAAATGTAAATTTTAAGGGAGCTGAAAATCCGGTTGAAACTGCGGTTGGAGACTATTCGGTAATCGTTGCACAAAATATATTTGGTAGTGCAGATTCATCGGATGTGGAAGATAAATCCTTACGAGTCAGCAAGTTTGATAGTGTGGCGAAGTTAGCAGGGGAGGAACTCAGCCTGGAATTGCTCGGAACTGTTTGCGGTAATACGGCGGTTTCTCGTGCTATCATAAAAGATACCAAAACCAAGCTGTTGGGCATGTACAAAACAGAGCAAAACATAGCAGGCGCTCGTATTAAGAGCATCGAAGAAAATGCCGTCATTTTGCTTCATAACGGACAAAGAAAAATGTTAACGCTAAACAGAACCGGCAGAGATAATAAAAGTAATACACAGGTGCTTTCGTCACCTGCTATTAGCGAAACCGGCAAAGTTGCAAGCCCTGTTTTGCCGGTTAAACAGTCTCTTAATGAGACTCCAACAAAAATAGCGCATTTGGAAGCGATATTAACCAAGGCGGCCATTGAGCCTTATCTTGTTGATGGCCGGGTCGAAGGACTTAGAATAAACGATTTAGAAAACATACCGATGGCAAAGGCTTTCGGCTTAAAGGAAGGTGACATTATTCGCCGGGTTAATGGACACCAATTGATCAGCAAGCAGAAGGCATTCCAGGTTTTTCAAAAGGCAAAGTCACAGACAACTATGAGTTTAGAGCTGTTAAGCGGCGGCGAAATTAAGGAGCTATCATTTACTTTGCTGTAAGCCATTAGGATATTCAGAGTGAACAGGCGGAAAAGATGTCAATAAAGAGCTTAAAAACCAACGAGCAAAGAGTGCATAAGTTGTTAAAAAGCCTTCTTTGTTTTATATGTGTATTTTGCATAGATTTTGCAGGTTGTGAGTCGGGTTCTACGCCTGTTACAGTTCAGTCCCAACAAGAGGGTATCAGGCAACCGGCTGGAAAGCCGGATTCTGAAAATGTTGTAGCAAGGCAAATTGCGAAACTAAACAGGATGAACGCAAATTTGGCCGGCAAATACAATTCAGGGACTTTGCCAGTGCTTACGAGGTCTAAAACAACCGGCAATATCAGCGGAGACTCAGGACATGGTTCAAAGTTTGCCACTGACGTTAAGGGAAACACTTTGCCTACAGTAAAGACGCAAAGTTATTTCTCAGGCGAACACTTAGCTCAAAGTAACGGCCCCGTTATCGTTTCAGAGCAGCTAACTTCACAAGAGCGTCCACACCTGGTAAATATGCCGGTACTTGATAAGCCCGGAATGGCTGACGAGCTTATATCTGTGAACTTTGAGCAGGTTGATATTCGGACAGTACTCAAAACCATTGGAGATATAACCGGAATTAATTTTATAGTGGATGATACTGTTCGCGGCAGTGTTACGCTGATGTCTCCTACGAAGATACGTCTGGGTGACCTTTATGAGGTTTTGGAGGCGATTTTGGAGGTGCGGGGATATGCGGCTGTTCCCGCCGAAAATCTTGTAAAGATAGTCCCAAGGGCGGATGCTGTAAAACGCAACCTGCAGGTTCGCGTAGGCAGTAACCCTGCAGAAATACCTAAGAGTGATTCTATTGTTACCCAGATTATACCGTTGAGCTATGCCGATGCTACAGACGTTAGCCAGATTATTCAGCCCCTTTTGGCTACAGGCTCACAGATGGCGATATATCCCAGAACGAATTCGATTGTTATTACAGATACCTGTTCGAATATACATCATATTGCCACAATTATTCAGAAGCTTGATGTAACAGGCTCGAAAGAGCAGGTTACGGTGTTCGGCCTGGAATATGCTTCGTCACAAATCCTCAGTGAGCAAATAACCCGTATAATGGAGAAACGCAAATCAGCTTCTTCACAGGCTTCGCGTGGCCGAAGTACACCACAGATTGAGACGGGTATAAAAATTCTTCCTGATATAAGAACGAATTCCCTTATTGTTGTCGCTAATTCCCAGGACACCGAGACGATTGAAGGGCTGATAGGACAGCTTGATATTCAGCGTCCGGTGGGAACAAACAACGTTCATGTTGTTTACCTTAAGAATGGCCAGGCCAAAGATGTAGCTGCGTCGCTTACGGCCGCACTGTCGAATTTGAAAATCGCCGGTGTGCTCGAAGCCACACAACAGGTCCACGTTAGTGCTGATGAAGGTACAAACGCATTAATTATTGCCGCTTCTGCTCAGGACTACGAGGTTCTCGCTGAGATTATAGATAAGCTCGATATTTTCCGCGAACAGGTATTCGTTGAAATGCTCATTATGGAAATAAGTGAGGATAGTTTAAAGAAGATAGGTGTTGACTGGGCCACAGTTGATCAATCTGTGGACGGTAGTGCCCGGTTTTTCGGGGCAACGAATTTCGGTCCGCGTGTGGATTTTGCAAGTAGCACCCTCGAAGGTCTGGCGGTTGGTATATGGAGGGGAAGCGGCTCAAGCGTAAGAATCGGAAGTATGCTTCAAGCTTTGGATAAGCAGTCCGGGGTTAATATCCTTTCGACCCCATATATTCTGACCTCCAATCACAATAAAGCCAAGATAATCGTGGGTGAAAGCAGGCCATTTGTTGTGAAATCAAGAATCACCGAGGGTGCAGATCCTCTTACTCCTACAGTGATAAAAGAATACGAATACCAGGATGTTGGTATTACGATGGAGATAACACCTCACATCAGTCAGGGGGGACTTATCAGACTTGAAATTAAGAGCGAGTTCACAAAACTTATCGAAGATGTTACCAGCCTTGCTGTAGATACTCCATCGACAGCTAAACGGGAGGCTGAAACAATTGTTTCTATGAACAGCGGCTCAACGGTAGTGATTGGCGGTCTTATTCGGGATGATAAAATTACTGTAGAGACGAAAGTGCCTTTGATAGCCGATATTCCCCTGGTTGGTGGTTTGTTTAGATTCAAGAAGGACCAACTGCAAAAGACAAATCTGCTTATATTTATAACACCCCATATTATGAGCAGCCAGGAAGATATGGAGCAGATTACGGAGGGAAGGAGAAAGG
>JABMRO010000493.1 GCA_013202635.1 Planctomycetota bacterium | reverse complement strand
GATGTGTATGTGAACCTATTTATCAGTGGTGAGAGCACAATTGAGACTCTAAACAATAAAGTTAAACTGACACAACAAACACAGTATCCGTGGAAGGGTATTGTTCACGTCAGTATCGAGCCGGAGAAAAGCGACACGTTTGCCGTTTACATTCGTATTCCCGGTTGGGCACAGAATCGGCCCGTGCCGAGCGATCTATACAAATTCCAGAAAACCAGATATGAGGAGGTTACGCTAAAGGTTAATGGTAAACGAGTGGCTATTAAAACCCAGAGAGGCTTTGCCCGGATCGAGCGCAAATGGCAGAAAGGTGACACTATCGAGTTGAATCTGCCGATGCCCATCCGCCGGGTTATCGCCCATCAGAACATCAAAGCAAATCGGGGCAAGGTGGCCCTTCAGCGAGGACCGATAGTTTTCTGCCTTGAATGGCCTGACAATGACGGCAAGGTATTGAATCTGATGATACCGGACGCTTCGGGGCTCATGACCGAATACAGGCCGGACCTCTTAAATGGTGTCATGGTGGTTACTGGAAAAGCACAGGTGGTTAAACGCACAAACAAAGGCGATATTGTTCCGGCCCAGGAAAAGCAATTTATCGCTATTCCTTATTACGCCTGGGCTCATCGCGGTCGAGGCGAGATGACGGTCTGGCCGGCTCGAAAAGCCGAAGCTGCCCGGCCTGAACCGGCAGATACACTGACGTATCGAAGCAAGACCACAGCGTCGTTTGTACACGCTTCTCTGGATGCAATCAAGGACCAAGTACTGCCGGAAAGCTCATCCGACTCATCGGCTTTGCAACTGGATTTCTGGCCTCATAAGGGCACAACCGAATGGATTAAGTTTGAGTGGAATGAAAAACATAAAATCTCCGGTGTCAAAGTCTACTGGTTCGATGACACCGGCAGAGGGCAATGCTCTGTGCCAAAATCATGGAAAGTTTTGTATCGCGATACTAAAGGTAATTTTAAGCCGGCAAAAAACAGCAGCCCTTACCTTACAGTAAAGAACACCTTCAACGAGGTTATTTTTGAACCGGTAAAAACCAACAGC
Source organism: Planctomycetota bacterium (assembly GCA_013202635.1). Classification (GTDB taxonomy): domain Bacteria; phylum Planctomycetota; class Phycisphaerae; order Sedimentisphaerales; family Anaerobacaceae; genus NIOZ-UU13. The sequence goes on along the minus strand of JABMRO010000493.1, from coordinate 5,350 downwards.
ATTAAAATCGAAATTATGCTACAAAACGGGCGATCAGCCGGAGTGCAGGAAGTCATAATCAAATAGCTAATTTGCCGGAATAGCCTATTGTAGCAAAAGGCAATAAATAATGTTTAGCCGTTAAAAGACGGGAAATTAGCATTTTTACAGATACCCACTAAAAAACATACTATTCAACTTCGATTATTGCTTCGGTCCATCGGGGCAGATTCCATTGCTTTAATTGCACGTCGGCAGTTAGAACGTATGTTCCAGGGTCGATTGATGCCACAATGAGAATGCTGAAATCAACCTGCCCCTCGGTTTGCGAAGGAATGGTGACCGAAGCTGTTGTGGATTTTGTATCAAATCCTGCAGGGAGATTAAGCGCAACTGTAAACATACGAGAACCTTTGGAATGATTGAATACTTTTAAGCTGATTTGAATGGTCTGACCGGGTCTGGCTTTCCGGCCATAGGGGCTGAAGCGTATCCATCGTTCGTCTATGCCGTAGTTAGGCTCATCCCATGGGAAGAGTTCTGCGAGGAGTGTTTTGCGTCTGGTCAAAGTTGCTGTCATGTGGTCAAGTTGTCTGGCGCTAAAGCTGAAGGGCTCGATGACGTGCTGGTTGATGAGTAATGTTCCGGGTGGGACTTTTTTCAGCAGATTCAGGCAATAGAAGTAACCCGTCTGCTTGTGCAGAATATTGCGATTGAGGAGACAGTAGTCGTCGATTCCTGATGGTGTAAAAGAGTCGCCGATGAAGAAGATTTTTTCTGCGTTGTCTTTCTCAACGAGAAGTGCAGCGTGGTAGATAGTCTGACCTGGAAAGTCATAAAATGTGAATGTGAATTCTTTCCATCGCATCTTATGGGCCTCGGGCATGATTTTTATTTCAGAAATAGGATTAGGCGTCAAGCAGGGCAGACGATATTTCTCAGGGTGTTTGAGGATATCGACAGAGGAACCTGTTGCATAAACAGGACAGTTGAACTCGGCAAGGCAGGCGGCAACATCGTTCGTATGGTCATCGTGATAGTGCGTGATAAACAGACCTTCGAGGTCGGTTAGTTTGCTGGCCTCTCTGAGTTTAATAACTTTTTCGAGTATCTGGCGGCTGCCGCAATCGATGAGGAATCCGGAGCGATCTTTGGATATAATCAGCCGTGAATTGCTGATTGGCACGATCCACTCTGGTGGCTTTTCTTTAATCACTTCAGCCCAGGGCATCCAGTTGACCCTGTAGTCTGGACCAAGGACGCGTCGTGCGAGAACATCATAGTTTTTGTAAAAATACCACCGACCAGCACTAATAGACAGGTAGTTTTCATATACTGCCTGGAGTCGTTTTACCAAAAGATTTATCGCCTCGCCGGGTTTGCGTATAACCGGTCCTCGGGCCGGTATAAGGATATCGGGTCTTTGGGCTGCTACTTTTTGCAGGCTGTTGATAAGTTCACCCATACGGCCGGCCCAGCCGTGGTAACCGCCGATATTCGCTTCCTTGACAGCGTCCTGCAGGGAGTATAAGTCGAATAGTTTTCCTTTACCGTAGATAATGTCGCCAACGAAGGCGTATTTAAGACCATCGATCTCGATGAAATATGATAGTGCATGGCGAGTATAACCTGGGGTATCGATAACCTCAATAGGTATTCCTTTCCAGGAGAAGTTTTCACCGGCTTTGACAGTGCGGCTGATCTTTATTGATTTAGTCAGTATCTTAGTTCCCTGTTGGGCGTAGTCGTGAAAACGGCGGGTTGTAAAATCATTCCAGAAATGCTCGACTTTGCTGAACTTTTCTAAATCTGATTCGGGTACGACAGCAATGGCTCCGTTTTCAACAAGCTCTCGCCCGGCCCAGACGACATCACGCCGGCTGTGAGTAAAAAGAACCATATCAGCCTTTTTGATTCTGCTCCCCGGATCGCCGTAGATAACCAGGTGAGCATTGTCTTTTTCTATGTCCACGCCATTGACCGGTCCGGAAATCAATGACACGTGGTCGCTCAGTTGGATGACCTCGGCACAACAGGATTGGCCGACTAAAGACAAAATCATCATAACAGCAATGACTATCATAATCAGGTTTCGCATGGGCTACTCCACATTTACTATAAAACCTTAGTCTTGCCGGGTATTGGATGCGGGTATTTACCATCCTGACCTGGAAGAACCGGCGGCACTGCGTCCCAGGTGTAGCGCTTCGGAGCCAGGACCTTCTTCGACTGGAGCGCTTGCTCCCAGGTAATCCCCTGGCCACTGTGAGTAGCCATTCGCCCGAGAATAGCCAGCATTGTGCTGCGAGCCATGGCTACACTGTCGTTGATCGGTTTACCTGCACGCATGCCGGCAAACATCTCTTTGAAAGTGGTAAGCTCGGGATGTTCTCTTTGTCTGCCTGAATCCCAGCTCGTTTCTCCTTCAATGATGTACCTGCCCCAACCCGTCATCCGGCCTTTACTTCCCTGTACCATGAAGGACACCCTGTTAAAACAATTTGCTTGTTGACGACAAAAGGCATAAAAACGCACGCCATCAGCGTACTCATAGACAACAGTATGATGATCGAAGATATCACCGTACTTAGGATCGGTACGAACCTGTCGGCCGCCCATACCCCATGCGTGAAGAGGTGGTTCTTCGAGCATAATCCAGCTTGCCATATCCATCTGGTGCACATGCTGTTCGACGATGTGATCACCGGAAAGCCATGTGAAGTAATACCAGTTCCGCAACTGAAACTCCATTTCGGTCCAATCCGGTTGCCGGCCGCGGTGCCAAAGATAACCGATATTGTAGATTCCCTCGATAGAAATAATTTTACCAATAGCGCCGTTATGAAGACGACTCATCGCCTTTCGTGAGTTGCCGCCATACCTTGTTTCAAAGCCGCTGACAAAGCTTAGGTTCTTCCGGCGTGCCTTTTTACCGGCCGCTAATATTCTGCGCACACCCGGAGCATCTACCGCCATGGGTTTTTCTGCGAAGACGTGGACGCCAGCATTGATACATGCCTCCGCATGAATGGGACGGAAATGCGGCGGAGAAACCAGGATAGCCACGTCTATGCCGCTGGCTATTAGTTTTCGATAACCGTCAAATCCGGTGAAACAATGATCGTCATCCACAGCAACCTGATCTTTCATTCTGTTCTTGAGTGATTTTCGAGTATTTTGCAGGCGGTCACCAAATGCCTCAGCCATTGCGGTCAGTTTAGCATTGCGATTTACACTCAACGCGCTGACAACAGCTCCGGCACCACGACCACCACAACCGACTAATCCTATTCTGATGATGTCGCTACCAGCCGCGTAAAGTTTGGTCTGCATTCCAACACTCAGGGCCGCCAAGGATGCCGCGTTTGCAGAAGTTTTGAGAAAACGCCTTCGTGATATTTTTCGGGATTCCATCTTTTCTTTCATATTTCCTGCCTCTCCTTTCTCTTAGGATGAATTGACTTAATTCCTGTATATTTCCCACACAGTATTCGCTATGAGTATCAGATCACTCCACAGCATGTGAACTACCAGCGATCCGAGAGTTTTTTAAGCATATTTACGGGTGTTGGGCCATCATGAACAATGAGACGATAACGAAGCCTCAGCGTCGTTCCTTTTTTCACCTGAACCGGCTCTGCAGCTACGATACATGGATTAATCATCCAGACATAACGTGGATTGTGCCAGGTCGCCGGCGGATTGTCAGGGTGATCTATTACACCAATGCCAATTGTTTTGCCACTGTTAAGCCTGATAGTATAGTCGTACCATTTTTTGGCAGGCCAGTTCAGTTCAGGAACCGAATAATGGGGATCGGACAGTGTAACCTTCCCATCGGCAGTGGCATAATAGGAATTTCCATCATTCCTTGCACGCACGCAGAAGCCACCAAAGGCCGTATGATTCAATTTCAGATCAAGCTTTGGGGTAAGTCGGTAATCGAGGTCAATAACATAGACTCCATCCTGCTCACGAACTTTCGCCGAAGTATGTTCGGTCATCATCACCCGTTCGTTTGTTATCCAGTCGTTGTGAATCCTCAAATCAGCTTCTTCAGCATCTGCTTTTGCCAGCCGAACTTCACGGTTTTTGATGATCCTTCCCTGGGTGGGTGCGAACTCCCCCCAGCCCCAGAAATCGGCTCGGCTGATGTTCCAGCCATAAGTTGGACCTTTTGGGCCTAAATTCGAGAAGTCGGCTTTCTCCCGGAAGTCCATCGTGTGCCATGCAAGGAAAACACCGCGATGATGATGATGGTCGCCCGGGGCCAGATCGGTCAACCGCTCACCGGATGGTGTATTGAGCGGATGAAAACAGCAGACGCTGCTGGCGGCCAGATTTGTCTTTTTTGGCTTTACAGTCATATAACGAAAGATTGTCTCTCCGGCCGGATTCTTGAGAATTACTCCATGTTTGTCAGGCGCAAGGCTGTAACAACCTTTACCTTCCCCAACTGCCTCCAAAGAACCGGCGCAGCCCGAAACACCTGCAGAGACAATTACTGTCATTAGTATTAATAATATCTTTCGCATAGTGATTTTCTCCTTTGAAACACAAAAGAACTCAAATTTTATAATTTTTACAATTGATATTTAGAGACGCTTGATGCGCACATTGCGATACCAAACAGGTCGGCCATGGTCCTGAAATCCTATATAGCCGACACGGGCAAAATCTTTCATGGCACGGCCAAACTTATTATCCGTAGCATCCGGATTCTTATGAGGAGTTGTCCAACGTTCCAAATCCATATCGATGACCTGCTCATTATTGAGCACGACCTTGATGCTGTTGCCTTTGCACGTAACTATGCAACGATTCCACTGTCCCGGTTTATTTATCGCGTTCTTTGCCGGTTCAAGACAATCGTAAATCGCTCCGGCGGTACCTTTCTTGCTGAGCCTGTTTCTATCATATGAGTTACACACCTGGATTTCGATACCGGTATAAACGGGGTCTTTCAAATCCGATGTACGGAAAAAGATGCCGCTGTTGGTGCCTTCGACGACTTTAAACTCCAGATCGAGAATAAAGTCTTCATACTTATCCGCAATCCAGAGATAGTCATAGTTATGCTCTCTGCCGTCCATATCTCTTTTGACAGTGAGAATATTGTCCTTCACAATCCAGGCATTGTCAGGTCCTGTGAGCCAGCCGCTGAGGTTTTTGCCGTTAAAGAGTGTAGTAAATCCCTGTGCACCAGTCCGCTCCGCGCAACCCAAAACGGCAAAAGAGACCATTATTGTCATCAGCGTTATTAAAACCTTTCGCATAGTGATTTTCTCCTTTGAAACATACGTTTGATCTTTCAGCGCAATTTAAGGGGGCCTCTAAAAATTGCTTTTGTCACGAGAACGTGCGAAATTTT
>JABMRO010000492.1 GCA_013202635.1 Planctomycetota bacterium | reverse complement strand
ATGTCAATCTGGGGCCTTTTGAAACAGTACAGGATAAAACCTGGCACTTGATAGAGTGAAAGAAATCGAGCCACGAACGCCGGCGGGCAAAGAGACAAATTCTCTTGCCCGCCTTTTTTATTGGAATGATAAAAAGTGAGATAAAGGCAATAGGATGGGAAGAAATTGAAACATAAAAATAGAAAATACCAAATACCAAAGGAAACGCATTGGGGGAACAACTTTAATTTGAAGGATATTTAAATAAAAAAGATTGTTTTAATGTTACTGATATTAATATTTGCCTGCCCTGTAACAGCTCAAAGCACCGAGTCTAATCAGAAAAGCTCAGGTGAGGGAAATTCCGAATTATATCCCTGGATCGGTCAATATTGTATGAGTTTCTTTACGAAAACCAGGAGTGCAAAAACCGTTGGCAAGGACCATGTATCTGTTTCGCTCAAGGTTCAGCATTTTGACTGGAATCTGGTCAGGGGTGCCGATGACAAGTACCACGGTCGGCCGTCGGGTCAGTCAAAGAGGCAACTAAGTATGGTAATCTGCACAAAGTACGGCTGGGCAGAGGACCATCATCTGGCAATTGGTGTTCCATATCTTTTCAATGATTATAATCTTACAAATCCCAATGACAGCCAGGGTCTTAGCAATGTTTTCATTTTTGAGAAGTGGAATATTATAAAGGAAACGAATAATTTCCCAGGCATAGCTTTTGACTTCTGGTACTACCTTCCGAACGGCGATACGGACCGCAAGTTAGGCAGTGATGATAGTTCTTATAAAATAACAACTGAAATTTCAAAAGCATGGAAAGATTTTTCTCTGCACTTCAATCCGGGCTATACCTGGAGTGAAGATAAAGATATCGAAGTGAGCGAGATTAATGCAGCATTACTTCTGAGTACATATCCGGATTTATGGCCGGTAATCGAATATAACTATTATCAAAAAGAAAGCAGCGGACACCGTCACGATCTTGTCCCGGGTTTTATCTGGAAATTCAAAAAAGGATGGTCGTTCAAGGCCGGAGTACCTGTAAATCTTGATTCCACGTTTACGGACAGAGACAGGATTGGAATTGTCCTCAAAATTTTCCGAAGATGGTAAACGGGACATTAATTGCAATCTGTAGTTGATAAAGAACCAACAAATTTGAAAGGGCTTAATGATGAAAAAGTGCATATGCTTATTCACTTTTTTACTCATCTTTGTAGTTTTTCTACCCGGCTGTAAACAAAAAGAAGATGCGCAGGGACAGCCTGAGTCGGTTACGATAAAACTCGGCCATGTCGGCCACGACCATCACGCAGCCTTGTTTGTTGCTCTGGATAATGCCTCTGAATATGCAAAAGAAAGCCAAATAGATGTAAAGGTCATAAAAGACCGCAAATTCTATGAGCTGTACGACAATGGCAGGAAGATTGCCAACGTTGAAATCGTGAAAGTGGGCGGCGGCTCAAAGATGCCCACGGCACTGGCACAAAATGTTATTGAGGTCGGTTTCGGCGGAGTTGCGCCGGTGCTTGCATCGATTGACAGCGGTGCTCCGGTAAAGCTTATCTCGCCATTACACTATAAAGGTGATATGTTTGTGGTTAGGCCTGATTTTAAAGCTAAAAGCTGGGAAGAATTTGTAGTAATAGCCAAGGCATCAGAAAGACCTCTGCGCATCGGCTACAAAAATCCGGTGGCGGTAGCCAAACTGATATTTGAGGAAGCCCTCAAACACGAAGGAATAACTTTTGGAGGTGACCTTTCACAAACCGATTTGCAGGTTCATTTGGTAAACGTCAATGGCGGCAGCAAATTAAATATATCTTTGGGTAGTGGCTTGATCGACGGTTATGCAGGCAATAATCCATTTCCTGCAATTGCAGTTGAAAAAGGTATAGGAAGAATCATCTGTGACCTCGAAGAACTGCCGCCTGGAACATTTCGCAATCATCCATGCTGCTGTATTGCAGCCAACACGAATATTCTACAAGAAAAATCTGAGGCAATCATAGATTTACTTGTGTTGTTTTTGCAGGCCAACGAAACTATCAATAGTGACCTGAAAAGGACTGTGGCCTCTGTTGTGCGGTGGATAGGGACCAGTGAATCTGTGGAGCAGATGAGCATCCCAACAAGCGGCTATTCTATGGAGCCGTCTGTGCAATGGCATCAAACGATGGGCAAATGGATGGAGGCAATGAATGGATTAGATATCTTTAGAGGCAAGCTCAAAGGGCTTGAATCTGAAGATATATCACTGACAGCATACGATTTATCCTTATTAGAGTCGGCGAGGAAGAAACTTGCGCAAAGAAGAACTGAAAATTAGTAAATCACATAATCGACCAAACGTGTTAGGCTGGGTTATCATACCCATTATATTGCTCACAATATGGGAAATCTCAGCCCGGAACGTTAATCAGCCGTGGATTTTTCCTACGGTGACAAAAGTTGTTGAGCAGCTCGCACATCCGTTACGAGACCACTACGCATCCGGTTCACTCTTAAGCAATACGCTCGTAAGTTTGTTGCGTGTTTTGATAGGTTTCTTATTAGCCGCATTGGCGGGTGTGATGCTTGGTATAATTATGGGCTCTATCCGCTTTGTTCGCAACGCTATCGAACCAATTGTCGAACTGTTACGGCCTTTATGTCCCATTGCGTGGCTTCCGTTTGCTATTGTGGTTTTCAAATTGAAAACACTACCGCAATTGTTCGGCGCTGGGTACAGCCATTCTATACTCGACCAGGTTCAGTTGGGGATGATTTTCGTAATTTTTGTTGGTGGTTTTTTTCCGGTGCTTACCAACACGCTTGATGGTGTTGCCGGGGTGCGGCGAAACTACGTACTACTCGCGCAAACACTCGGTGCAACGCGAAGGCAGGTCTTTCTGCATGTGTATCTGCCGGCCGCAATGCCAATGATTCTAACCGGCCTGAGACAGGGACTCGGCCTATGCTGGTTCGTAATAATCGCGGCAGAAATGATGACAGGCAGCTACAGTGGTATAGGATATCTGCTTATATATGCCTCCGATAATTCGGCAATGGATATTGTAATAGCGGCAATGTTAATTATTGGCGGCTTAGGTGCTCTTCTTTGTTGTGGGGTGCGCAAGATTATGTCAAGTGCCGTTCGCTGGCAGGTAAAGGAAATTTAGACTGGTGACAGACGAAAAAGCTAAACAAGGCTCTGAAGAACGTTCCATTGTGCTGGAGCTAAATAATATAAGTAAAACCTTTTATTCGGATTCAGGCGAGGCTGTTAGAGCGCTGGAAGGTTTGAACCTTATCGTCCGAGAGGGCGAGTTTATCACTCTTGTAGGTGCAACCGGATGCGGCAAGACAACATTGCTGAATCTTATAGCCGGGCTGGACAGTCCGGATGATGGGCAACTGTGTCTTGGTAAAGATTTACGTCTTGGTAATAATATTGCATACGTGTTCCAGCACTATACATTGTTTCCTTGGCGCAGCACTGTGAGCAATGTATCTTTCGGATTACAGATGCAGGGTATCGGGCGAAATAAAAGAAAAGAGAAGGCCCTGAAGTTACTTTCTAAAGTGGGTCTTGGCGGTTTCGAAAACACTTATCCATATGAGCTTTCAGGCGGGATGCGCCAGAGAGCGGCGATAGCCCAGGCCTTGGCCATACAACCAAAACTGCTGCTTATGGATGAGCCATTTGGCGCGCTGGATGATTCTACAAGGAGAGAACTCCAGCAGATGTTGACCGAGCTTTGGCAGGAAAATCGAACGACAATATTGTTTGTAACCCATAACATCGATGAAGCCGTGGTGTTGGGTGAAAAAGTGCTGGTCTTCAGCGATCGATCAGGCAAGATTGTACGCGAATTTGATGTAGAACTGCCCCGGCCAAGAAACATAATTACAAAGGAGTTTACCAGTTTGTTTATGCAAATCCGTCAGTCATTATCGACACAGCTGGATTAAGGAAAACTTCTCTTACCCGCCTTTTTTTGTTGGAATAAAAACAAGACAAAGTAAATAAAGAAAGGAGGATAATTAATAAAAATGAATTAAGGAGGTTCGCAGATGGCTAAAAATGGACTATAACTTCAGACAAGGAATTGCTCGATTCTTTCGCAGGACGCTACGCAACCCTCGCCATACTTGCCCGGATGTAATTTTTGGTAAGCACAGCCCTTTGCCTTTTTGAATTTGCGTCTGTAAGGCACTTGTAAGCCTTGTTTTTGCCATATTCTCTGGATGCGTTTATGATTGACAATCCAGCCATCTTGTGCACAAAAAAAGAGATAACTCCTTGGTGTTATAGAAGTTATCTCTAGGTCTTCATAGCGGAGGAGAGTTTCATACCTACGACCTTGCTCTCAAAGTCTCTGCAAAAGATTTATGTGACCCTTCTCGACCAAGGCCCAGTATCAGAGAAATTTCACATTACGTAAGAAATGTGAAATTCCATAGGATTAATGAACAGTACAAACTAATCCAGTAAAATGTTCAAAAGCAGAAATAATCATGTTGTATTAATGAGTGGCAGGGTCGTTGTAATCAAAGTTACGTGTGCCACGATATAGCCTAATAGGATGTAAAAAAGCAGAAATAGGTATATTATCTGCCACCACGTTCCAGAAAGCCATTTTTACAGATGTAGCCCCCTCTTCTTTTTCAACAGATGTATTCTTTTCCTTCACCTCCTCAGTTCTCTCAATTCTCTCCGTTCTCTCCGTAACATTTCAAAGCCTAAGGAAAATATCGAGGATTTACCTAAGTGAATGTTAAATATAGGAAACAGGGCTGAGGTGCGGAGGGAGAGGAAAAAGCGAGAATACCCTCAGCCCTGTGAATGTGCTATAACAAATAATATACCAGAAAGCCCTATGCAAAGCTATACTTTATCATGCTAATTTTAGTCGGAAAACTACTTAAATCAGCCCTGATCGCAATCCTGTCTCGCGAGGAATCTGGGCAAAGGGCGCACCGGACCTTGAAAACGTTTATAAATTTTGTGTTTTTTATAAAGCACTGGTGTTGCAGAGTTTATGGAACGGGAATTTTTTCGAATTGGCAGATAACAGGTTGTTGGGTTGTACACTGGTTGTAGGCGTGAAGTCGTGAAAATGGGGCCATTTCGGGGCGGTTCGGTTATGAGGCGTTGAAGTTCTCTCACATGGCAGAATATTGTGACACTCCTCAATCGAAAGAGAGGAGCAACAGAGAATACAAAGTATGCCTAAATGAGAGAGCTATATTACGTCTACTCGACACCGAACTACGGTAGCTCCAGTTCCGCAACCGGCGTGAAGTACCGGTGCCACTTGTACTGACACACTTTCTCCAGCGAAATCCGCTGGACGTGTGTGGCCTTGAATAGGATATTGATTCCTCTTCCATGACGCTCAAGGAGGATACGAGTGAGTTGGTTGGGGCTCATCCGATAGGTGCCACCAGGAATTCCAGAACCCTTCAAGTCGAGGAACATGTGTGTTTCGGCTACGTGCGGATTGTCCGGCCACGCGTCAACCCATCCACCGTCGGATATCAAGGGGCTCTCGCCACGGGCGTCATCATACTTGAAGTAATAGTTCCTGACCCATTCCGCGGCGTAAGCCGACTTGCGCTCCGCGCTGAGGTTCTGCATCCAGCCATTCAGCGTATAGCTTCCTTCATGTACCTCTTCTCGTCCCTGGGCACCGACCTGTGAACGCCATTGCCAGGCCAGGTCGTGGGCCCCGTACAGTGGGGAACTGTCATTATATCTATTGCTCCACACTCTGGCTGCCGGGCACCTCAGAATCTTCAGAACCCCACTGCGGGTGTCGCCCTGGGCCTTGGCGAATTGCTTGGCACTGAAATACGGGCCCAATTGATAAAACCAGAATCCTCCAGTGGCCCATTGTGATGAAGGCGCATATTCAATATTAAAGCCGTCGTTGTCGTCGGCATACTGATTCCAAGCCAACCCAAACTGCCGTAGCTGTGCGGAACAGGCCGCCATCTGGGCCTGCCCCTTGGCTTTGCGCAGGGCGGGCATCAAAATAGCCAGCAGCAACGCGATTACAGCAATGACTACGAGTAGCTCTATTAAGGTGAAGCCATTTCGCTCTCGCATGATCTTTACCCTTCTTTTTCAAAGATAGATAATAAGTTTCGCTGATATGCTTTTCTGTCATGATTATAACAAACTTGATCGTTATAATGCAAGCTATTGGCTCATAAAGTTATTTTGAAAATAAAGCCTCTAAAGTGTTCGGAGTTGATTTTGGTCAGTAGGCTTT
>JABMRO010000491.1 GCA_013202635.1 Planctomycetota bacterium | reverse complement strand
TGGATATTGGGAGTTCCTTGTTGGACATTGGACATTCAACTGCTCTGTTATAGGTTAATACTGTAGTTAGGGGCTTCCTTGATGATTTTTACATCATGCGGATGGGATTCAGCTACACCCGCTGAAGAAACACGAACAAAGCTGCTGTCTTCCTGGAGCTGTTGAATATTCCTGCAACCGCAATATCCCATCGCGGCCCTCAGACCGCCGCTGAACTGTATAAGCACTTTTTCAACGGTTCCCGAATATGGAACTATTCCTTCAATGCCTTGAGGAATCAGATTGGCTTCATTGACATCTGCCTGCCCGTAACGATCACGGCTTTCAGCTGATGTTTTCATAGCTGCAAGACTTCCCATTCCCCGATAAACAACATATTGACGTCCCTGATGAATAATTTTTTCTCCCGGACTTTGTTCTGTCCCGGCCAGAATAGACCCCATCATGACGGTGTCCGCACCAGCTACGATGGCTTTGGGCACATCGCCTGAATAACGCACTCCGCCATCGGCAATGATCGGAATGCTGGATTGAAGTGCTTTAGCGCAGTTGTAAATAGCAGTGATTTGCGGGATTCCAATGCCGGCCACCACACGCGTCGTGCAGATGGACCCTGGACCAATGCCAACCTTAACAGCGTCAGCACCGGCCTTTCGGAGCTCTATGGCGGCTTCGCCCGTTGCGATATTTCCGGCCACAACGTCAACTTCCGGAAATTTGCGTTTGACCCACCGGCACATGTCAATCACTGCTTTGCTGTGGCCGTGGGCGGTGTCAATGACCACCACGTCCACATTCTTTTCGAGAAGGGCCTCTACACGCTCATAGTCGTCGGTGCCCACTGCGGCGCCTGCACGCAACCGGTGTTTGGCATCTCGATTGAAAAGAGGTTTTGCTTTTTCTATGAGTGTGCTTACATCAGAAAAACTGTACAGTCCCATAAGGCGTCTGTCTTCTTTTACCAGAGGTAATTTACCTATCTTATTTTCCTGCATGATCTTATACGCTTGTTCAAGCGACGTCTCAGGTTTGCCGGTGATAACCTTGTTTGTCATAATGCCTGACACACACGCATCAGGATCGCCGGCAAATTTCATGTCGGACCCTGTTAAAATGCCGGCAAGCAGATCTTGATCATCCAATATCGGGAAACCTGAAAAGCTCAAACTTTTCTCTTCTTTCACTGCTTTGACTTGTTTCAGCGTGTCGGAGGTATGAAACGTAACAGGATCGCGGATAAGACCGTGTAAATGATGCTTTACCGATTCCACCTCTTTACTTTGCTTGGTGATATTCAAATTTCGATGAATAATGCCAATCCCGCCAAGCATGGCCATAGCAATCGCCATCTTGCTTTCCGTCACGGTGTCCATTGAGGCACTGACAAAAGGGATACTGACATTAATCCGGGTGGTGAGACGACTGCTGATGTCAACATCCTCCGGCGGGAAATCAGCATATTGCGGCACAAGCAAGACATCATCAAACGTTACGCCTTCATGAGGTATAGCTGACATAAACGAATCAACGGCACGTTCTTTTTTCATGGTCCATATCTCCTGATCGATCAATAGCCTGCCGTCTGATTGACGTATCCTTACAGGTACTGGTGATCGGCAGGTATTTATAAAAAAATCAGTTTTACTTGGATAATAAATTCAAGCCGTGCTATATTAGGTAATCATCTGGCTAATGTAAAGAGGAAAGTTTAAGTATGCAGAAGATAATACAAATATTTGGCAGAGGATTTGCCTTGCTGCTGATGACCTGTATTCCGGTCGTCTCCAGCGGTCAAATAGCAATAGATTTGAAAATACCCTCATCGAAAGTCCTTCTATATGAACCGGTAAAAGCCAGCGTGGTCATTCGGAACAGCAGCGGCCAAATGCTTTCGTTTGACTCAGACCGGGTTATGACTCAACTCCGCTTTGATATCGAGATGGGAGAGGGAAATATGATTAGGCGCCTTAACGCCGTTCCACTGATGTCTGGAGTTCAAATAATGACGGGCGAAACCCGCTCTTTTGAAGTTAACGTGTCAAAGTTTTATGACATTCGAAAGCTTGGGCAGTACACCATTCAGGCTGTAATCACT
>JABMRO010000006.1 GCA_013202635.1 Planctomycetota bacterium | reverse complement strand
GTTTCCCTGTTTACCAAGAAAGCAGCGACCTGTACATGATAGACCTCGAAGCCGCACAGAGAACCGGAAAGTATGAATACCGCCGCCCGGAAATAAACAGCGACAAAAGCGAATCCTGGCACAGTTGGTCAAGTAACGGAAGGTGGATAGCTTTCAGCAGTAAAAGGCAAAGCGGAGTATTTACACGAACCTACATTAGCTATGTTGACCGGCAGGGCAAGGTATATAATCCCCTGCTGCTGCCTCAGAAAGACCCGACTTACTACGACTCCTGCCTGTGGACTTACAGCGTCCCCGAATTAATACAGGAGCCTGTTGGCCTGACAAAAGAAACGCTGGGCCGGGTTGTTCGCGGCTCTCGAAAAATACCAGGCCAAATACCTGTAACTATGGCTACCCCCAAAGCCGGGCTGCTTCCGGAAACCACTCAGCCGTGGCTGACCGAACGCGAATAAAACTCCAATTCGACCTATAATATTGTCATTCAAAAGATTTTTTTTAAGAAAACTCGGTTTTTGCAGTTAACCCCATAGAAAACAACGATATATATAATAATTTTTCTGTCGAGTTATTTCTAACGGGGTTAAGCTTGATTTATCCATTTACGATATTAAAATACGAAATTTGCTTGACTTACGTAAGCTGACACGGGCCTTGAGCAGGCCGACTGATAATCTGTGGTTACTAAAATATATGCATAAGCCAGCCGTATATCTCGTTATGGGCATTAGTATAGTGGCCGTTGTCATAGCCACAATAATTATTCTCTATGTGTCCGGGCCTCAGATTGAGGATATATTATCACTTTATCGGGATGGTGCCCAATACAGCAGCTTGACGATTCGCTATCCACTTAACGAAACACTTTTTCCACCGGAAATCATCCCCCCTGCTTTTCAATGGGAAGATGCCGACTCCACATCCGATACATGGCTTCTCACAATCAAGTTCCAGGATAACGAGGATCGTATAAATATCTTCCTGCAGGAAACCCAGTGGACGCCTGATTCGAACCAGTGGGAGCTTATAAAGAAACGCTCGCTGGAAAAGCAGGCAGTAGTTACTATTCTGGGTGTCAACCGCCGGAGCCGGGGGGAAATCCTCTCGGCAGGAAAAATCTCAATCAAAACATCCGAAGACCCTGTCGGAGCACCATTGCTTTATCGCGAAGTGAACCTGCCCTTCATTGATGCCGTCAAGGACCCTTCGCGCATCCGCTGGCGTTTTGGCACCATATCTTCGCCGAAACAGCCTCCAGTCGTTCTGGAGGATTTACCCGTTTGCGGAAACTGCCACTCATTTTCCGCCGATGGCAAAGTCTTCGGAATGGACGTGGACTACGCGAACAGTAAGGGCTCATACGTCATCACAGGTGTTGCCGAACAAATGCTTCTCGCCACCAGCGATATCATAACGTGGAACGATTACAGGAAGGAAGACGGGGAACAGACCTTCGGACTGCTTTCTCAGGTCTCCCCGGATGGCAGATTTGTCGTCAGCACGGTTAAGGACAAGTCCGTTTTTGTTCCGATGCCGCCTCTGGCTTTTTCTCAATTATTTTTTCCGGTTAAAGGTATTCTTTGTATATTTAACACGCAAACACGCGCTTTCCAGTCTTTACCGGGAGCGGACGATCCGCAATTTGTCCAGAGCAATCCGGCCTGGAGCCCTGACGGTAAATACATCGTTTTCGCAAGAGCCAAAGCATATAACCTCAAGCATACCGAGGGCAAGGGCAAGGTACTTCTGACCCGCGAAGAGTGCAGGGAATTTACCGAAGACGGAAAGCCATTTTTATTCGACTTATACAGGATTCCATTTAATGAAGGAAAAGGAGGCAAGCCTGAGCCAATCAAAGGGGCTTCCAATAACGGCATGAGCAATTTCTTTGCCAAATATTCCCCTGATGGCAAATGGATTGTCTTTTGCAAAGCCAAAAGTTATATGCTGCTTCAACCCGACAGTGAACTCTACATCATACCGGCTGAAGGAGGCAAGGCCGGAAGACTGCGCGCCAACACAACCCGGATGAACTCCTGGCACAGCTTCTCCCCAAACAGTAAATGGCTGGTGTTCTCTTCGAAAGCAAATTCAGATTATACACAGCTTTTCCTCACCCACATCGACGAATATGGACATAGTACACCTGCGGTCCTTTTGTCACAATTTACCTCACCCGACCGGGCCGCCAATATACCGGAGTTTATCAACACGATGCCTTACGCTATCAGAAAAATCAACGAGAAATTCCTGAACGATTATTCTTTTGTAAGGGCCGCAAATGAATTCTTCAAAGCCGGCGACGCGGATAATGCAATTCAAGAGTACACAAACGCACTGGAGCTAAATCCCAACAACGCCGAAGCCCATCTTAAGCTCGGATTTCTTTTCTATAACGTCAAGCAAATGCATAAGCAGGGTATGGAACATTATTATAAGGCTTTCCAGCTTAATCCGAACGACCCACGCATACTTCACGATTTAGGTATGATGCTGCTGCACCAGAGAAAATTAGATGATGCCATCAAATATCTATCGCAAGCTTTACAACGTATGCCCAATGGTCTTGGCTTGCAGTACAGCGCTGTAAATATGCACTATAATCTTGGACGGGCGCTGCTTTACAAGGCAAATTCCAAAGAGGCAATGGTCCATTTATCCGAAGCCGTGCACCTTGAACCAAACCATCCCGATGCCAACTATTGGCTTGCCCTGGCAATGGCCGACCAGGGAAAATTCGACCAGGCTCTCGAGCATTACTCCAAAGCCATCCGGTTAAAGCCTGGTGTGGACACCTCGCCGACACTGCATTATCTGCTGGCAATGAATTATGGACGGGCACGCCAATTCCGCCAGGCCCTTTTGTCCGCCCAGAAAGCGCTCGACCTCGCTCATGCCGCAGGAGACCAAAAGCTCACTCAGAAAATCAAAAAATGGCTCGATATCTACAAACAGCTTAGCAATTCTCCCCGATAAAACAATAACAAGTATAGTGCTCTCGATTGAAAATTCCCGTTTGTGCGCGGGTAGGGTGCGATGAATCGCACCACTTTGACTTCGGCATTGGACATTCAAATTCGATACCTGTCCTCGTGAAACCTGTCCTCGACACGATCGGGGAACGGGGATTGGATATTCTTTTTTTATAACTTTAGTTCACTTTAGCTCACTTGCTTTCTTAGTTTACCCCCGGCTCTAGCCTACTTGCTCTCCTGCTGGGGGCAGGGGGTCGGGGGCCACAGCCAGTAATAGGTGGCTAGCCCTAGCTTTCCTTAACCGCTCAACAGAGATGTTATGCCTTTTATGATGCGATGAATTTACGTAAATACATATTTTCTTGCTCCTCTGTTTCACAATGATATGTATCACTGATCATTTTCCTAAGAGTCTCGCCATTAGGCCCAACCCTTTCCTCAGCTTTTGACATGTCAACTTTATTCAATTCTTCCGTAGAGATGCCGCCTTTAGGCATTGGATTTATTGTCCATATTTCTTCAATGCTTATTACGTCTCCATTTGATAGTTTAATGCTCGTAAGCATTTCTTTTAATTTTTTTGCGCCAGCTCCATACATAAGTGCTATGTTAATTCTGGGATCAATAATAACATCAATAGCAGGTTTTTTTTTGAAGAATGTGACATCACAAGGTTGGCCTGTCATTGATAACGTCACTAACTGGTTTCCCAGAAATACTTCTCTTGATCCATATTGATCTAGTATTTTTCCAATAGCTTTTTGTATATTCATTATATTTACTCCCTCTGAAATGCATAACTAATGATTATATTGTTTCCACATAACGAAAAATCTCACCGGACTCGTTCAAAATAGTCCTACTCTTTCGTCTTTTTATATTTAGTCATATCCTTCTAGCATGTTTCGAGCCTCAGAAGTAAGCTTGATTCCCGGCAATCCTGAAGATGAAGGAAGTTTCTTTCCCTCCTCATCCCTCTTGACAATTTTTATTGCCTTGAATATCCTCGGATTTTGAACAATAATCTTCTGGAAATCATTATTTGTGTATTTGAATTCGGTATTGTCTCTGAACCATTGAAAGCTATGTGCACCTCGTGCAAGATAAGAAATAATGAGGTTGACATTTTCATCGTCAGTGATATGTGCCTCTTCCAACTCAATTTCAACGCCTTTGAACTTGATCCGTCTTAATGAGCGGATGACAGCAGAAATAGGATCATTAAATATGAAAAGACCTATCGTTACCACAGTAGGCCATACCAGATGTTCAACTATATTTGAGATGAAAGTGCATATATCCATAATTAGGTCCAAATAACAAAAAGCTTAACATCCGAATTTAATGCGACACGCCGGATTTAATGTTAGACTTTTGAAATCGAAAATTCAAAAAAAGGAAATTCTTGACCTTGAACTTCCTCTTTTCCAATTTGCATAAGCTCTATCTGATACTTTTCATTTTCTACTTGAACCACCTTAATTTTATTGCTTTCAAAATCGAACTTTATTTTTTTGGTTTGATCCGTAGGAGTTGTTAACATGTACTGTCTTACTTGTGCTCCTGGCCTATCTGATTTCTCTTGGTAATCTTGTATATTCGGATTAAGCATGACCGTAACCTCTTTTTCCGAATATGGAACATGTAATTTGATAACCAAATTATAAACAACTTCTAAATTGGGAATATTTTGCGAATTACTAATTCGCACTATTTCTGCCATAATTACTCTCCTTATCTTCTAGTTCATCTACTCGGTAAACTATAAACAGTCAACGTTTTCTCTGCTCACGCCCCAGCCATTAATATGTGGCTGTCCTTAGTTTCAATACTAATAAGTGACTAATTATCAATATCTTCACAACGCACAACTTTAGCCCTCACCCTGAAAAAGCGGGAGCCAAAACCTATGTTGTACTGTTCTAGTACAGCAGCAGTTGCTTCCAATTCTGCTGCAACATTTTCATCTGGATAAACGGTTTTGAAGGACTTCTCCAATATTAGAGGTGCATTAGAAATAGTCATAGCATCTTCTTTGGTCTCACACCTCGTCCATTTATCTGGTGAGTTCTCGACTTCCCACGTATCGTCATCTGCCTGCCTCAATGGTAAGGGCCTTTCGGTCGATTGTGTGTTTTCCATTTCTGATTCCTTTCAATTTAGGTTATTAGGGACACTCACCGTTTTCTGTGCACCCGCCCAACCTCTTAACACGTGATGGTCCCTATTTTATAAAAGATTTGTCAAAAGAACGAGTCAGTTCTTCTAACAAATTCAACCCAGTCTATATCATGCATTGGCCTACAACTGCTTACAATGATTCCATCATTAAATGCCTTTTCTTTCTCTTCCATACTTGATAAATTGAAACCTTGAAAATCAAGTAATCTCAAAGCTACATACCTTGAAATCTCTCGATTTGGAGGATGCACATCTTTTCGTCTTGTCATGAATGGATCTTCATTCATTTTACAGGGTTCACCATATACAAAGAAATCGCGACATGCCAGTGGTCTAACAGGATAAATTGAACAAACATCATCGAGTAAGAACGGGCACTCAATAGTTTTATCATTATTTAAGAGTCGTGTTCTAATTTGTTTTCTGATATCTGATTCGCATATTTCTGAATAATACCAAGAAATTCCCGAAAGCTCAGGTTTTGTAATCGGGATTGAATGGATCCTACAACAATTGGAACAACCCTTATGGCACGCTATGTTCTCACCTCTCTTAAGCATCCCATTCTTGACATCTAATTCTCTTTCATAATCATCGATTGTATAAGAGTCTAATAGAATGGACAACCACTGGTATTTGATCTCCTGAGGATATATTCTTCGTGATAAAACTGCTGGATGCTCAGAATATGCTGGAAAAGACCGGCCCTTTTTAGATTTACGTCTTTTCTTTTTAAATGATTGTCTTTTTGAATCCATTTCAATCTTACCTGAGAGTGTGCCACCTAACTACTGGTTACATCTTTTCCTTATAATAACCCTTATCCATTTCACTTTTCGCACAACACATGTTCTTTTTCAAAATGTAAGCCCGTTTTTAAAACAACCGCCCAAAACATAAACCGCTAATCAAAGATGTCCTCTCTTTGCTTCTCGTTAATTAGAAATCTACACTACTTCAGCCAAATTTTCAATAAAAAAACCTCATAATTCATCCATCGTCCCTCATCCCTCGCCTAAACGCTCTACTCTACCCGCTATCTTTTTCCCTCATCCATCGTCCTTTGCCCCCGCCTTCCATATTCTTTCTTCTTTATCTCTCTTACTCTTATAAAAAAAGGAAACATATTAGTAAATATCCACGGGTTAAAACCCGTGGCATTTTCCGGTACAGGCTGCGCCTGTCCGACTTCGTCGGATCCTTCCATCTACGGGTTGAAACCCGTAGAATTACGAAGGAAGATTAAAATGCCAAGGTAAAAAAAACATTCTGTCAATATAAAACATTGTGATTGCGTTCACATGCACAAAGTCTGCTCTTTTATTCCTCTTTTCCCTTAAAAATAAATACCAAAAAACGCATTTCCCGTCAATGTAAAGGATCCCGCTTGTGCCGGCCAAATCATTGCCTTTTCTTTAATCGAAAGCGAAAACATAATTTACCCGTTCGGATCCAATTACAGAATCAAAATTTTCTTTTGCCGGGCCTTATTTCCACATTTTCTATGACCTCTCCAATTCAACTAACCTCCCAACCACCACTCGCCACAACTCACTCCTTACACCACCCACCCAACCAAACCCCCAATCTACCCAACAAAACTACTCACCCCCTACCTCGCCGCAGCGTCCGATAATATCATCGCTCAGCCTACACTTATCCATACTGCCCAGTTTAACAAAATGTTAATTTCAAATAAGTGCCGATTTCATGCGTTTTTAAGCCAATTTTGTTGATTTCAATTGCTTTTTCGTCGAAAAAATGTTATAATGAGCAAGTATTAGCCAAAAGGCTAACGCAAAACGCTATTATTCGACGAAAAATGGACATTTTCAGTTTGCCTTTTTTACAAACTGCTTAAGCACCCCGGCCAGAAGGCCAAGACCACAGGGTCAGAAGACCCAGTTAAATGAACCAATTAACTAATTCACAAATTCGCTAATTTACACGGTGTTATCAGTGGTTAATGAAAAAGACATGTCGATCGAAGGAAAAACTGGCGAAAAGGAGCTAAAACGCTCTACACTTGTAGAGAACTCTCTACAAATCAGCCCTTTTTATGCAAAACAAACCCAATTTCCGAAAGGCCAAAATGAACATAACCTCTTTTATAACAATGGATTATGAAAATAAATCCAATTGGACATCTGGTGAAAACAAACCCAACTGGAGCGAAGCGCAAGTCCTGAGC
>JABMRO010000490.1 GCA_013202635.1 Planctomycetota bacterium | reverse complement strand
TGAAATAAGGGGGCCTCTAAAAATTGCTTTTGTCACGAGAACGTGCGAAATTTTCTCCGGCAAGGCGGAAGGTCAAAATCGCCGCAGGCATAGTCAAAGCTATGTCGAGGACGCAGTTCGGCCTGACAACGCCGCCGGCGGAGATTGCAGCCGTTCGCAGTAAAAATGAATTTTTTGAGGTTCCCATTAATCATTCAAGGAAATATTCTTTTGTTCGGCGGTCGTCTCGAAGCCTCTGTAAGGCATGGTGCAGCCTTGATTTAACCGTACCTAAGGGGATATTAAGAGCGGCTGCTATCTCCTGCAAACTCATATCATCGACAAATCTCATCAGCAGCACTTCTCGCTGTTCATTAGGCAGTACAGCCAGAACGGCTGCCAGCTCCGAACGGCTGCTATGACTTTCTTTTAAGGCCGGTGCGGTTATTTCACTCAACATTTCTTCATCGCTTGTAAAACGGCGGTTTTTGCTTCGGACGGTCAGAGAAATGTGCCTGACCACCGGGTAAAGAAACGTTGTCATTGAGGCGGTAAGATTAAAACCGGGGAACTTGCCTAACAAATAGGTAAAGGTCTCCTGCAGTACATCAAGGGCATCCTGCGGGCTGCCGGTAAATCGCCAGGCCAGATGGTAAACCCAATCACGGTACCGCCGGTAGAGAGTTTCGAAGGCGTCCGCTTCGCCTTCATTTATCAATTCAATTAATTCCTGGTCAGAGTCCATAATGAACACATTTGGCATTAACTATATCATCCGCTCGTGTCCAGTTTAACTTCTTCGACTTCTGTTTTCAATTTACTATTTGAAAATCATTTAGCCAACAATCACGGATCTTTATTAAAGAATCAAAGCCTGCCACTCTTGACGAATATTCTCCGTTCATGGTTTACAGGTTTAAGTCCCGGGCGAGGCTTGCAAAACCCAGGGGGATGGACGCATTGAGAATATGATATAGACGCTATAAAGGCAATACCGGGACGAAATATCCCGACATCGAGGCTATGAAATGCCGAACCCTTATCTGCTTATTAGACATAGACTTACAAAATTGTCTTTTCGGACTTTGGGAGTAAAAACTGTTAATTTTCGGCTAAAGTGCGATTGTGCTGTTGCCGATAACAAAAGAAGTTATAAAAAGATTTTTTCTCCCCTCCGGAAAACATCGGGTGCCGTATTGTTGCTCGATGTTTTCTTTTTTAATGATACCAATTGTCCCTATATATTCGGAAAATATATGTTGTAGCTTTTGTCTATACATTTTTCCCACAGCACTTTTTGTATTTCTTACCACTTCCGCAGGGACAGGGGGCGTTACGGCCAACCTTGGGCTGTTCCAGCTTTATCTGCTTGACTACCTGTTCGCCCTGCGGCGCCTGAGCGGCGGCCCGCTGCCGCTCTGCCATTGCGAACTGACCGACCTCATCGTGGCTTGTTGCACTGACATTCCAGACACTCCTTGCCCTGGCGCCTGCTTCGAGGTGAACCTTGAAGATAATATCCGTAACCCGGTCCTCAATACTGTCGAGCATCTCCTCGAACATTCGTGAACCTTCGCGTTTGTATTCGGTCTTGGGGTCCTTCTCCGCCCAGGAACGCATCCAAATGCTGTCCTTGAGGTGGTCCATCGAATAGAGATGGTCCTTCCAGGTACTGTCGTAAACCTGGACCAAAACATATTTTTCAAGGTCGCTGAGCTCGGCGCGTAAAAATTCTTGTGCAACCTCAGACAGCTTGTCTTTGACTTCCGGGCCATCGCCGGCCAGGTCATCTTCAGTGAAAGAGGCATGGAACCTTTCATTGGCCCAGTTCACTAAATCCACAGTATTCAGACTGCTGATTTTATCGCTCAGTTCTTTCTCTAATTGCCCGTTGTTAAAGCTCTCACTTAATTCGAGCAGTTGTTTATGCAGGTGGCGGGGTTTGGTGTTCTGTATTCGTTCGACAGATAAGCCGGCGTTATATTTTTTGTTGGCCCAGTCGGCCAGCGCCTCGAACGCATATACATTAGGACCCTGCGGGCCGTAAACCATATTCATCGCAAATTCAACAGGATACTCAATCTCTCTTTGTTTATATTTGACTGCCGTCTTTTCTTCGAGCTGCTGACGGATTTGCGTTCCGGTAAGGTCTGACAATTCTGAGATGCCCAGTTTTATATCGAACTTGGCCCGTGCCCACTCGGCAAAGGTGTTTAAGGCAAAATCATCCTTAAGGAATTCGACTAATTGCGAACAATCTTTTTTGTCAATTTGTACGGCGGCGGCTTCGGTTAATTGTTCTTCTATTTCTTCAGGTGATTGATGCTTAACTTTACCGGGACTTAGACTGACCTGGAACGAACTCATAGCCCATTTACACAGTCCGCTAATGTCCCACGTCCGCGGATCACCATAGTCCTCAAAATATTCGCCCATCGAAAGTGATATATTATTGGAGGCATTGTCCTTTGCCTGCTGTTTTATTAACTGTTCAATTTCATCTGCCTTTACCCCGCTGATATCCGAAAGCTTCAGGTCTATACCGAAATTGCTTCTCGCCCACTCACAAATGCATCTATAAGGGTAGTCCTTGCCAAGAATGGTTGTGCAATTCGTAGCGATAGTAGAGTTAATCATTTCATGGATGACATTTTTAAGCCCTTTGCCGGCCAGGATTCCACGTCTGCGCGAGTAAAATATTTTTCGCTGGTAATCCATCACCTCATCGTATTCCAACAGGCTTTTGCGTACATCGAAGTTGCGCTCTTCAACCTTCTTTTGTGCCTTTTCGATACCCTTGCTTATCCTCTTGTGGTAGATTGGCTGACCCTCTTCCCAGCCTATCCAGGAAAGCGCTTTGACAGTCCACTCAGGCGCGAAGATTCGCATCAGGTCGTCATCAAAGCTCAGGAAGAACTGGCTGGAGCCGGCGTAACCCTGCCTGCCTGTTCGTCCACGAAGCTGATTATCAATTCTTCTGGCCTCATGTCGTTCGGTGCCCAGTACGTGCAGCCCACCAAGTTCCGCTACTCCCGGCCCGAGTACAATATCCGTACCCCTGCCGGCCATATTCGTTGCGATTGTTATATTGCCGCGCATTCTGCCGTCCCGGGCTTTGTGCTGCTGACCTGCCTTAGCAACAATAAGAGCTTCTCTTTCGTGATGCTTGGCATTGAGCACTTCGTGTTCAATACCGAACCTTTTCTGAAGAGCCGCCGACAGCAACTCGTTTTTTTCCACACTGACCGTGCCCACAAGGACAGGTCTGCCGGAGGCGCTAACATCATTTATCTGCTCAACTATGGCGTCATGTTTTTCGCGTATCGATTGATATATTGCGTCATCCTGGTCGTCTCTGATGCAGGGTTCGTTGGTAGGTATTACAACAACGTCGAGTTTATAGATGTTCATAAACTCTTCAGCTTCGGTGGCGGCTGTACCGGTCATCCCAGCTATCTGCTCGTAGAGTTTGAAGAAGTTCTGTAGTGTGATAGTAGCCAGCGTCTGAGACTCTTCTTTGACTGTAACAGCTTCTTTCGCCTCGACCGCCTGGTGGAGCCCGTCCGACCACTGCCTGCCCTGCATCAAGCGGCCCGTAAATTCGTCAACGATAACGACTTTGCCGTCCATAACGACATAGTCTTTCTCCCGCACGAAAGTTACGTGAGCCCGCAGGCTCTGTTCAAGAAGATGTGGCCATTCCATATTGGAGCCGGTGAAGAATGAACCCACCCCGGCTATTTCCTGTGCCGCGCCTACTCCTTCATGGGTAAGATGTACTGCTTTTCTGTCGTATTCGACTTCATAATATTGCGTGGCGTCCGTCAGCTTATACTGGGCGGTTTCAAGCTCTTCCTGGCTTTTCTCAATTGTCTTCTGAGCTTTCTCTATTCGCCCACTGTCCTTATCTTTCTTTGCATCGGCCAGCTCGCCCTGAGCACTGGCTATCGCCCGCTCGGATGCATCAATTTGTCTTTTGATGCGGTCGTAGCCGCTTTGCAGACTCAGCAGTTTTCTTGCTACCTGTTCGGCTGTTTTATATCTGGTAACATCATCGAAGGCTGGGCCGGATATAATCAGCGGTGTCCTGGCTTCGTCAATTAGAATCGAATCTACTTCGTCAATAATCGCATATTGCAGCGTCCCCTGTACCATCTGCTCAAGTGACGTCTTCATATTATCGCGAAGATAATCGAAGCCGAACTCGTTATTCGTGCCGTAATTTATATCACACGCATACTGGCTTTTCCGCTCGTCACCGGCAGTGTCCATATCCGCCTGAATCGCACCTACGGTCAAACCTAAAGCACGATAGACCGGCCCCATCCATTCCGCATCTCGCTGGGCCAGGTAATCGTTGACCGTAACGATGTGAACCTTTCTTCCGGTCAGATGAACGAGATATGCCGCTAATGTAGCTACCAGAGTTTTACCTTCGCCGGTAGCCATTTCGGCGATTTTTCCTTCATAAAGAACATTGCCGCCAATAAGCTGAACGTCGAAATGTCGCATATTGAGACTTCGCCTTGCCGTTTCGCGAACAACAGCAAACGCCTCAGGCAGAATATCCTCGGGCCTGGCCCCCGCTTTTATAGCGGCCTTGAACTCTGCGGTCTTGGCTTTCAGCGCTTCGTCGTCGAGCTGTTTTGTCTGCTCTTCAAATTCGCTCGCTTTCCGCGCGATCACATAATAGGCCTTAACCAGCCGCTCGTTACGAGAACCAAAAATCTTTATGAGAATTTTGCTTATTTTTTCAAGCATAAAAAATAAACCCTAATATCTAATATCGAAATCCAAAACAATATCAAAATTCAAATGTTCAAAACAGTTTTTGCCATTTGGATTTTGGACATTTGAATTTGTCCGTTCTCCGTAGTATTACTA
>JABMRO010000489.1 GCA_013202635.1 Planctomycetota bacterium | reverse complement strand
GGTCTACATTTAGAGCAAGTGCCTTGGCGATGGTTTTTCCTATCTGAGCGACCTCGATGCTGTGAGTCAGTCGGGTACGGTAATGGTCGTCGAGTCCTGGTGAGAAAACCTGAGTCTTTCCTTCGAGCCGGCGAAAGGCCGAACAGTGGATTATACGGTCGCGGTCGCGCTCGAAGTCCGAGCGGTACGGGTGCCGGTTCTCGGCGAACTTTCTGCCCGCACTGGCTTTTTCAGTAACAGCATAACTACTTAATTTGTCGGACATATTTTGTATTTCGTGAAGTTCTGTTCGGTGGGCTAAAGCCCACCCTACGAAACTCGTCCACTCTTTTTTTTACAGGCCGGGCAGATTATGTTCTGTGCTAACTTGTTTAAGAAGCTCAAGAAGCTCGGTCAGGCTCTGGCTGATGATATCGGTATTGCTGCACACGTTCATAAAATTCGTATCTCCGTCCCACCGCGGTACGACGTGGATGTGAAAATGCTCGGGCAGTCCCGCGCCGCTGCATCTGCCGAAGTTCATACCGACATTAAAGCCGTGCGGTTTTATCGCCAGCGAAAGGGCTTTTTGTGATACTCTAATCAGCTTGAACATTTCAAGCAGCTCATCATCGCCCGCCTTTTCAAGCTCGCCGATGTGCCTGGCCGGAGCTATCAGCAAATGGCCGTTGTTATAGGGATACCGATTCAGTATTACGATACTTTTTTCTGTTCGCCAGAGCACCAGGTTCTTATCGTCATCCTGTGGATTCTTCAGGTCATGGCAGATAAAGCAATCACATTTTTCGTTTAGTCCCTGCACGTAGTTGATTCGCCAGGGCGCCCATAAATTTTCACGTTCCAATTTGCAATCTCCACTTTTACTATTCAAGAAGTTTCATTGTTAAATTTTGTTTTATTGTTATCCTCGGTTTTACGCCGATACCCATTGGTATAGAGGATTCCATTTCCAGTTCGTAGTGCTGATTGTATTGCTCTGTTTGGCCGGTATCGATGTTGAACAGCTCTTGTCCTTCGCCTTGTAAACCGAGAAGCTTATAGCCGCTGAGGAAGCCGAATGTCCCCTTCATTTGGAAGCTGCCTGAATAGGGTATCGGCCAGCTCGTGGGAACCGAATCAGCTAACTTATAAGAGCTGCTTATCACCGCCAATCGTCCTTTTTCGCTGTGGCGGATTTCGTCGAGTTTATAAGTAACCTCTCTTGCCTTTCGCATGACCATAGGGGATGGTATTGATAACTTCGATTTCCAGGTTTGTCCGGCCGCAATTCCCCTGGACGGATTTTCCAGACTTGAAACCGAATCCCACAGAAACCATTGCGTTGCGATAAAATCGCCTATCATATCGGCCTGCTTGGTTCTGCCGCCGTCCGCGTTTGTAATAAATGCTTTTTTGCCGGCTTCTTTGAGCAGCTTGTCCAATTGCGAATAGTCTGCTATTTTACCTGTAGGTCCGACTGTGAACTTATAAGTCCTGCCAGCCAGATACTTGGCGGCGTCTTTGTCCGGCCCTTTGCTTCGCACTACTTTAACTGATTTACACGCTGCCTCAATTGTTGTAAGGCCGTAGGGATTTATTTCGATTGGTTTATAGGCCGCGATTAGTTCCATTGACTCGACGGACTTATCAGCGGGCTTATTATCTGATTTGGTTAGTCTTCCCGCCGGGTCCCAGTCTATGGTTATTTCTCTTGTGGAGATGAATTTATATTCCAGCCTTTCGCCATCCCGCCAGTCTATCGTTAATAATTCTTTGTTTGATGACTTTTGTATCCCCGGCTCACATCCTCCGGAGATACTCATAATAACAATCATCAGAATTGCCGGTGCGGTTTTCAATATAACTCCTTTAATGTGTTTTTTGAATTTGCATTGTTAAGGCGACGCTAAACGCCGTAATCAAACATGTTGGGAATGGTCTTGACGGCTCTAATCAATTCTTTCAATGCGATAAATGCGAGTCGCGCTCATTCGCAGTATATCGGGTTCTTTTTCTTGTTTTGTTGCCAACGGGTCCACAACAATCCAGTCGGATCTGAATTCTTCGGTATATTTTTCGATTTGCCCTGATGTTAAATCCAGCCAAAGCCGGCCGGTATATGTTTCAGTGTTATCGAACAGCGTGGAAAATAAACCTGTCGATTGTTCTTTGTAGAGTTCCTTCGCTTTTGCCGCAGAAGGAACAGCTTTCATCTGAGCGACGGCGATTTGCCGGCCGTCTGTCTCGCTGATTTCCTTGATTTCATAAATTCTTTCGAATGATTTCGAGCCCATTGGGCCAAAAGAAAAAGTCTTTATATCACTCCAGCTCTTGCCCGGGATTAATTGTTTATTCTTGACAGCCGGAAGTGCCGGAATGCTGTGGTGTTCCTTTATTGCTGGTGTGGAAAGCAACTGTGCCGCTCTTGCATTGCTTATCGAGCTGCCTGCTACGGCGGCCCGGGCGTCGTTTACGTCAATAATCTTTGAAACCTCACCGGAGGCGATTAGTTCTATCGTATAGCTTTGCCCGATTAATTTGTTTAAGGGGTTATCCCGGTCTGTTTCCCGCGAGCTGTCGAAATCCAGAACATTTTTGTCTTTGACCTTGCCTAAATATTTCAGAGCATTGATTGTAATTTTTACAATGGCGCTGCCTTTGTCGTCAACGCTGAGTGTTTGCCGGGTGAAGGTCATTTCTATTTTGTTGCCGCTGTGGCCGCCGACGAAGCTCCTGGGCTTGTTTTTCAAAGGACCCTCCCATAGAACGCCCCTTTCCTTTTCTGTTGTTACTTTATAAGTTGTCAGGTTATCTGGAGCAAACTTCAACGCGAGGATTTCGGTCTGGGCACAGCCTGCCTGCAAAATCAGAGCGCAGATTACAGCGCTCGCCGGGAAACCGCGTATTTTAACTTCTCTCATGACTTAATCTCCCTTTAAGAGCCTATCCCAATAACCCACTCTATTGCGTCCGGCTGCAAAGCCCGATGCCTGCGTTGTC
>JABMRO010000488.1 GCA_013202635.1 Planctomycetota bacterium | reverse complement strand
GCACATTCGGTGCTTGGCGACAGGCACTTAGCTGAAGACGCAGCCCAGCAGGCATTTGCAAAGGCCGCTGTTAAGCTGCCGCAGTTGAAAAAAGAGAGTCGATTTGCCGGCTGGCTCGCTGTTATATGCAGGAATATCGCAAAAGATATGGCCCGAAGGACAGAGAGCCTTCAAAGCACCGATGATCTTTCGATAGCAGCGGCTAAATCGAGCGACGATGAGACTGCTGAGGTTGTAAGGGAAGCCATAAGCAAACTTTCGGCTTCTGCAAGAGAGCTGGTTTTTCTGCGGTTCTACGACGGTATGTCTTACGAACAGATATCTACAGTGTTAGGTATCTCCGAACAGGCAATAAACGGAAGGCTGCGAAGAGTAAAGAGAAAATTGGCCGGCTACTTAGGGCGTAATGGTTTTGATGAGATTTGATTATGAACGAACAAAGAAACGAAAAACAGATAGAAGAACTGATATCCCGCACCATCAATACGAAAAAGCCGCAGTTCGATTCCGAGAAATGGAAGCAAAAATACCCCGATGAATATCAAGTACTCCTTTCTCGCGCAGCTAAAGGAGATTCAATCCGGCAGCCAAAAAAACTGAAAGTAGTTCTTAAAAGTCCGCTGGCCAAAATTGCCGCAGCAGCCGTAATAATCTTAGGTGTAAGCTTTTTTAGTACTCACCATGACCCGGGCAAGCAGGAGCAGTCCGGAATTGCGGAAGTTACAAAATCCCCGGTTGAAATGATGACGGCGATATCACTTGAACGTGCATTTCGGCGAGGAGGAATAGAAGCTGTAGAAGAACAATGCAAACAGGCTTTTAAGCCGATTGGAACGCGGCTGGAAAGCTCATCAATCAAGCAGATACTCGCAGAATTTAACGGTAATGGTAAAAGTTCAGAAAGGACGAGACCATGAAAACAAACAAAAGCAGAAAAACAAGGACGGTGACATTTGCTGTTTTGGTACTACTCATATCAGCAACATCAGTCCTTGCATACCCGCCCGACAATGCGGCAGTGCTTTATTACAAGGCTTTCATGCTGTATGAATCCCCGGACAACATTGGTACCATGCTGTGGGACTACTGGAAGGGTAAAATTAAATCAAATGAGAAAATAGAAGAATTCCTGAAGAAGAATCGCAGAGTCATAGACATTGCGCTCGACGCCACTCGGATAGACCATTGCGACTGGGGACTGGACTACTCCCAGGGCACAGAAGTACTTCTGCCTCCTCATCATAAGGCCAGAGATATATTCGCGCTGCTTGCAGCTGAAGCAAGAATGCAGGCCGACAGGGGCGATTACAAAAAAGCCCTGGGTCGCTGCATAAGTATATACAGGATGGCACGACATCTCAATGAGCGCCCAATCATATCCTACCTTGTCGGTATCGCTATTAATGCCGCAAATAATCAATGTATCACCCTATTTTTATCGGAGATGCCACTAGACACAGAGATTCTGACCTGGTTGAGAGGTGATCTCACAGAACTCGACAAGCAACCATTCTCTATAAAACCGGTGCTTCGCTGGAAACGCAAAGCGGGGATAATATCTATGTCCCCCGAAAGAATCAGTGATGTAGTACAGTCCGGCCTTGACGATGGTCCCACCAAAAAGAAAATCCTTGAAAGGATTCGCACGGCCAACGAGCAATTCTTTGCTAAAAACATCACTTATTGGAACAACTATATGGACGGCATTGAAGCGGCTTTCGACCTGCCGTATCCACAAGGATATGAAAAACTTAAGAAGTTAGACGAAGAACTGACCAAAGAATTCAATAAAAATACCGATGCGACCTTGACCGCCAGCCTTGCACCTACATGGGCCAGAATTTGTTCTCTGTCAATAAGGTTCGGAACCCACTCTAATGCCATTAAGGCAGCTATTGAGATTTATATCATTAAAGCCAAAACAGGCAAACTGCCTGATGCTTTGCCTGTAGGCTTACCGGGAGATTTATTCAGCAGCAAGGATTTTAAGTATGAGAAAACCACCAATGGTTTTATCCTTAGCTGCCAGGGCAAAGATTTAAGTAAAGATGAAATCTACAAGTATGAATTCAAGATTAAAAAGTGATTTGTATATATCATCAGCGAAATCAGGCCGGGCATTAAAGCTCGGCCTTTTTTATGCGCTTTTTTTGCAAAATTTCGTGGAAATTAGACTAAAATTGACGGGTTATTCGTTGTACCTGTGAGAAAGTGCCAACACTTTGTCGTTGGATCGGAAATTGACAATGCAATTCGGAAATCGGGAGAGAGAAATATGAAAAAGATAACAGGTGTATTGGCAAGCGTTATAGTATTGGCTTTAGGATTTTTCCTGTTGTTCAACGATTCCGCGGACAAGAATAGCTCGGATATAGAATCGGTTCCGTCGAAAGCGGAGGTTTTGACAGACCGGCAGGAGATGAATTACAAAAGAATTTTAGAACCTACCGCTTCAGATGACTCCTCCGCCAGAGAAGATAAATCCCAACAACTGTCTCAGGAGCAGCAGGATATGTTAATGGATAAATTAATTATCGACTTCTGGGGAGAATTGGGATTGTCGGATGATGCAAGCCTGGAAGAGAAGCGCTTAAGTCTTGGTATTTTCGATCGCCCGTATATGCAGACAATAACTGAGAGCGAATATGGGCAGTTGTCACCGGAGGACCAGGAGAAAGCAATGGCCGAGGTTGTCGATATTGCTAAAAAGACTCGCAGTTTCGTAAAGGATGTTATTGCCGAAGCCCAGTCCTACATCACCGACAAAAATTATGCAAGGGCAGAGGCATGTCTTTTATACGCATGGGAAGTAGGCAGAGAATTTACTACCAATAAAGAAGGCATGTACATCACACGTGTGGTTGGGATTTCATTTGAAAAGGACGCTTTGAATGAACTGGTGAAGGTATATGAACAAGTGGGAGACAATACCAAAGTACAAACAGCCAAGGGGCGTTTATCCGACCTTGAAAAAGAAATGGACGAAATGAGAAACGCGGCAAAGTAACTTGAAGTAATGAATTGATTAACAACACTCATAAAACTGGCCGGCTTAATACCCGGCTTTTTTTATGCGCTTTTTATGCAAAATTTCGGGATAATTAGACTAAAATGGGTGGGTTATTCGTTGTACCAGTAAGAAATGGCCGTTTCTTTGATTGGACAAGTGAATTTGATGGTCGAAGACAACATACT
>JABMRO010000487.1 GCA_013202635.1 Planctomycetota bacterium | reverse complement strand
GACTTATCCTCAGAGGGTTGCAGGTATTGCCAAGCGGCTTCGTCTGGAGCAGATAAGCAAGCTTACGTTCGAGAAGCCGGATTTCGAGACGTTTCGAGCGCTGCGGTTGGCTTATGAGGTTGCTCGTGCGTGCGGTACGGCGGCGGCAGTCTTCAACGCTGCGAACGAGGCGGCCGTAGAGGAGTTCTTGGCGGGGGGGATAGAATTTGTTACTATAGTGGAGCTTATCGAGCATTGTCTGAATAAGCATGATGTTAAAGCCGGCGCATCGATTGAAGAGCTGCTTGAAGCGGATGCGTGGGCCAGAAAAGAGGTTAGAGTAAAAGTGCACAAGAGTCCGTCTAAAGCCGGATAAACTCCAGAGCACAAGCGCATAAGATTGTTTGCTAAATATGGAGATTATTGAATGTCTGAACATAAAGATTTCTTTAATAAGCATTTTCGTTTGATTTTATTTGTTGCTGTTTTTGTGGCGTTTGCTGTTTTAATTTTCCGGAACATCAATACTTTTGGTAATGTTCTGCTTGTTCTTCTCGGATTCGGGGCGGTAATTCTGGTTCATGAGTTCGGTCATTTCATTGTGGCGAAATTGACGGACATAAAGGTTGAGGCGTTTTCAGTCGGTTTTCCCCCTATGCTGGCGGGCATTAGAAGGACTGAGGACGGCTATCGTATCCGTATCTTACCCGCTCTTTTGTCGAAAGAAGACGACGAATCCAACAATGGTTTGCTTTGCTGTACGGTAGGTAAAAAAGGCAGGGAAAGCGAAACGGAATATCGGCTCGGTCTTATTCCGGTAGGTGGATTTGTCAAGATGCTGGGTCAGGACGACACCGGGCCGGCTGCGAGTGCCGATGACCCGCGTTCGTTTGCGAATAAGCCGGCAAGTACTCGCGCGGCTGTTTTGTCGGCGGGTGTTGTTTGTAATGTTATCAGCGCGGTTCTTATTTTTATGATAGTTTTTCTTGTCGGGATACAACTGCCGCCTGCTGTGGTCGGCGGTATTATACCGGGTTCGCCGGCGGCACGTGCAGGCATCAGGGCCGGTGATGAAGTAATTGAGATAGCAGGCGAAAGCGAGGATCTTGATTTCAGCAATATCGCGATAGCGGCGGCTTTATCCGCCAAGAATGAAAAAGTACCATTAAGAGTCAGGCATGAGGACGGTTCTGAAGAAGATTTTACACTTGTAGCCGAGGAGCTGCCGGACGAGTCGATGAGAGGCTTCGGTATTATCAGGCCAAGCAGCCTGTCTATCGGAAGGCTTTCCGAAGAGGATGCCAACGATTTGTTTTCCAAAACCGGTCTGCTTGCCGGCGACCGAATCAAGTCTGTCGATGGTATTGAAGTGCAGAACTCATGGGAGATGGATGAAGCAATTAAAAATGTCCTTGCCCCTGTTGTAACATTGGAGGCTGAGCGAGACGGGGACACCGGGGAAGCGGAGCTGATTAAATCGCAAGTTCGACTGAGTTTAATGCACACTGCCAGTTATGATGAGTCTGCTTTAGAGCTTAGCCATATTTATTCTATTGTTCCGCGTTTGCAGATAATCGTAATTTCAAATGAGCTGGCATCGAAATTTGACGCTACTGAGGAGTCATTGCGGGCAGGCGATATTATTTTCGCGATAGGTGATGTCGAGAATCCCACTTACAGTGAGATGCGCGACATTACAGAAAAGTACGAGGACAAGGAACTGGCTGTGAAGGTTTTGCGTACCGATTCGAGCGGCGCCGAAGAGACTCTTGCCGTTACAGTTAAGCCCGAGAGGTCAGCCGGTAGTGACAGGGTTATGATTGGAATCGTTGTTGCACTCGACGCGGAGCATCCGGTTGTCGCCAGGACTATTAACGCCGAAGGCGGGCCGAGAAAACTGGATATTCCAAGCGGCGCAAGGATAACGGCGGTTGACGGGGCACCGGTCTCGAACTTTTACGAAATAATCCGGGAGATCAGGCGATATGCCGGGGAGCGGATCACGATTGACTGGCGTTTCGATGAGGAAAAAGCAGGCAGCGTTGCTTTAAGTGTTGGTACCGACGGGGAGTCCATCACGGTTAAATCATATTTTTCTGAAATTATTATTCTTCCATTGGGGGATTTGCAAAGGTCTTACAAAGCCGACGGTCCGGTTGATGCTGTTGTGATGGGATATAAAAGAACTGTTATGTTTATCGCCCAGACCTATATAACATTAAAGCGTCTGATTGGCGGGCTTGTCAGTCCCAAACATCTTATGGGTCCTGTCGGTATTATCTCGTTCAGCTATCGCATTGTTGCCGAGCAGCCTTTTGTTTACCACGTTTATTTTCTCGGTCTTATAAGCGCCACGATTGCGGTGTTTAACTTTTTGCCTTTGCCGCCCCTTGACGGAGGGCTGGTTGTGCTTTTGCTGGTTGAGAAGGCCAAGGGTTCTGCGTTGAGCGAACGGGTGCAGGGAATCATAGCTTATGCCGGCTGGGCACTTATATTAACACTTATTCTATACGTAACGTTTAACGATATTCTCAGGAC
Organism: Planctomycetota bacterium; assembly: GCA_013202635.1. Classification (GTDB taxonomy): domain Bacteria; phylum Planctomycetota; class Phycisphaerae; order Sedimentisphaerales; family Anaerobacaceae; genus NIOZ-UU13. The sequence continues at coordinate 3,294 of JABMRO010000487.1, read as the reverse complement.
TTTTTTTGGCTATAGATTATAAGTTTCGGGTTATTGATGGATATTCGAAGCCGGCTGGAGAAAGGATTCGAAGATTTTGGGATTGTTCCTGGAAAAATTATCTTCGCAGGCCTATCACGAAGATATATTCAGTACTCTAAAAGAGCAGGACAGCCGGGTTTATGAGTTAATAACGAAAGAGTACGAAAGGCTTCAAAGCACGCTTCAGCTTATCGCCGCGGAGAACCAGTGCTCCAGAGCGGTTTTAGCGGCCCTTGGCTCGGTCATTCAGAATAAGACAACGGAGGGATTTCCGGGGGCCAGATATCACGGCGGTTGTGAGATTGTTGACGATGTGGAACGGCTCGCAGCGGCAAGAGCCAAAGAGGCCTTCGGGGCGCGGTACGCGAATGTACAGCCGCATTCCGGTACGAGCGCCAACCAGATTATCCTTACGGCAATATTGGACAAAGGCGATAAGATATTAAGTCTCGGGCTGGACCAGGGTGGGCATCTCTCGCATGGGGCCAGGATTTCATTCACCGGCAAATTCTTTGATATAGAAAATTATTATGTCGATAAGGACACTTTTCTTTTAGACTACGATGCCATCAGCAGGCAGGCGCTCGAAGTCAAGCCGAAGCTGATTATATGCGGAGCGTCCGCGTATTCGAGAACGATAGACTTTAAGAGATTCAGAGAGATAGCGGACAGTGTTGGTGCGTATCTTTTGGCGGACATTTCACACATAGCCGGATTGGTGATAGCCGGCGCTCATCCATCTCCTGTGGATTATGCTCATTTTACGACGACGAGCACGTACAAGCCGGGGGGGCCCAGAGGCGGGCTGATAGTGATGGGCAAAGACTACGAGAGTAAGATTAAGGTCGGAGGCAGGGACATAGCGTTGTGGGAGCATATTGAAAAGACGACGTTTCCGGGGATGCAGGGGACGCCTTATTTGAATAACGTTGCGGCCAAGGCGGTCTTCTTCAAAGAAACTCTTTCCGATGAGTACAGGGCGAGACAATTCAAAATCATAGAGAACGCAAAGGTGCTTGCAGACGGGCTGGTGGGTCTGGGATATGATGTGGTCACCGGCGGGACGGACAACCATATGGTGTTGGTGAACGTTGGTAATATGAGGGAGGGCCTGACGGGTCTGGCGGGGCAAAAATGCCTTGAGGAGTGCGGTATAATTGTCAATATGAACAGACTGCCTTACGATAAGAAGAGTGCTATGGTTACCAGCGGTGTCAGGTTAGGGACGCCTATTGTTACAAGAAACGGAATGGGTTCGGCGGAGATGGGGAGCATATCTGCGCTAATAGATATAGTGCTGAAAGAAGTGAAAGTGAAATCAGACAGCGAGTACGAGATAGACAAATCCCTGCGGGACGAGGTCAGAGACAAAGTGAAACAACTTTGCGGCAGGTTTCCTATGCGTTATTGATCGGTGGATTGGACTTTTTTGCAGTTACTGTCCAGAAGATTTGATATCCTGCGCCGATAACAGCCATAAAGACTAATACGGAGAACAAAATCATCGACATCAGCAGCGCCTGTGGTTTTTCCACGCCGTATGGCGCCAGCAGTACGACTAACATTACTTCTCTGACGCCGAGATTTGCCACCGATATCGGGACCCTTCCTAAAATATATATAACAGCACACAGCCAGACGTATGTTCCTATTGGCGCGGTTACGTTTGCGGCCCGGGCGGAAAGGATATATACGATGACCCCGCCGATGAGGGTGTCAAATATTGAAATTGCTATAATCTTAAGGTGAAATCCGGCTCCGGCGGTCTGGAAGGTCACGATTTGGTCGAGTACTTCCAGGCCTTTCTGCTGTATTTTTGCAGGGAAGGGCCTGAGCAGAGTTGCGATACCTTTTGTGATTTTACCGCCGGTTCGGCTGTTCAACAGCAGTAAGGAAATAACTATTATAGCGGTAATTAATATTCCGCAAACAGCAAGAAAAAGCCACTGATTTTTTGTATTGGATATCGACGGTGACGCGGGGTTTGTGAACATTAGCGCGGCAAGTCCGAATGCCGTCATTATGGTCATTATTAACCACTGGTTATATATCATACTGCAGAGAACGTTGCTTGATTTTCCTGTACCTTTTTTGAGGATATACCACTTTACGCCCGTACTTAGTATCCCGGGTAAAATCAAACTGTAAAGGCAGGTAGCTGCGGTTGCTCCGAATATTGTGTTTGTGGAGATGAGGCAGCTTTGTTTTTTCAGGATGAGCCGCATCTTCATTGAGCGAATCCAGAAAAGTATTACGGCAAAAACCCAGACGGCTATCAAGGACTGCCACCTTGCCGATTTTATAGTTTGAAGAAACTGCTCGAAGTCAATCTGACTGAAGACCCATATCAGCAGGCCGGCAGTGATGAGAATTCTTATAAGAAGTTTGATTAGTTGTTTGGCGGTGGCAGTCATATATTATTTTGGATTAGCGGGATTTTTCACCGAGGATAAGCACCTTTTTCAAAAAGGTTAGCTGCATTTTGTATAGCTTGTAACAAAGTTTACTGTCTGCGAACATTGCGTTTAGCAGTCCGAAGGGCAGCCGGGAAACTATAGCTGTAACCAGGAAACAAACGAACCCTGAGAAAGGGCCGCTCAGATGGCAGCTCTTTATATTTTCGAAGCCGGCGTTTATCAGGAGTTGTTTTAGTCTGCGGCGGGTCGTTACGTAGTTGTGGGAGAAATCGCAATTAAAGAAATTTTGTCGCCAGTTCAAATAATCCGGCGAGCATATTACGAACTTTCCTTGTGGTTTTAGAACTTCTTTTATCTGTTGGCTTATCTGCAAGGCATCCTGCATACTGTTCATGTGCTCCATAACGGCGAGCATGACCACGGCGTCGAATTTTTTGTCTATAGCGGGCAGGGGCGGGACCATTGCGCGAATAACATTGGCGCCTCTTTTTTCAAGAGCAGCGGCCATTTGTTCGTTAGGCTCGACTGCATAATATTCGAGACCTTTTTCAAGACAGATATCAGCGAAATCCCCCCGGCCGGGACCTATCTCAAGGATGCTGCTGCCGGAAGCGATCTGTGTATATCGGAAGATTCTTCGGGCCAGGGCCTTGACCAGCCTCATACCGGTTTTTGTAGGTTTGTCGCCCCGGCTGAAATGGTCGAAAAAAGCGTCCGGCTCTTTATTCTGATTTGTCATATTACGATTCCTTTGTTCGATATAAAACGCAGCCGGCAAAACAATCATTGTTTTCTTGCTATCAACAGCCGCTCATCTGCGCATTTATCTTTATATTCGTTATATACATCGACGTCG
>JABMRO010000486.1 GCA_013202635.1 Planctomycetota bacterium | reverse complement strand
GTATTATAGAAAATTTATGGTATCCGCAAGATGAAATAAATAAACGACATAGCTCTATTGTTCATATTCTGACTACTATTGGAGCCAATCAAATACTCTTTACTGATGAATTTTTGGGCGATACAGAAGAAAAGGATATGAATGCAAATTTAGCCAAAACAGGCATGAATATAAAAGTTGGAAAACTTACTGGTAAAGATAATAAACCCACATTCTTTGAAAGAAAACCCGCAGACGTGCCGGCGATATTTGAGCGTATAATAGGGAATGAAAAAGAGGATGTAAAATATATCCCCGGAGCAACTGACCCGATGGCAGGGAAAAGCGAACGCAGAGAATCGGGTGTGGCTAAAAAAACCGACCTGCAACGTGCCTCACAGCGATTAAGTGTTTATATAGATAATTTTAAGCACACAAAAATAATGGAAGGTAAATCATATATCTGGTGGATACAGAATAAATATACAGAAGAAAAATTAATACGTATATACGGTGATAATCTTGGCGAAACAGATCAGGAAATAACAGTTAATAAACATGCGTTAGGTAAAATATTCAATGATGTAACGATAGGTCAATACGATGCTATAATTGGATTTGAAGGACAAACAGCCACAGAACGTGAACGAACTTACTGGAAACTTCACGAGATGGCACAATCGAATCCGCAATACGCTGATATAATTGGTAAACACGCACTAAAAATGAGCGACTTACCTGAAAAAGATGAAATTTTGCGAGAATGGGAAGAACGTCAACAAATGTTACAACAACAAACAATGCTGGATATGCAAGGGCAAAGACAGCAGAACAGAGGTCCTATACAATCAGCACCAAGACCGAGTAGAGGGTCTCGCAGAGAACCAGCGAGAGTAAGGCAATAAAACCAAAAAGGATAATCGTTTCAATGCCCCCCGAATGGGATAAGCATATAAGAGACGACCCGAAGGAGGATAAAGAAATGGATGCACAATTAGAATTAACAACCGAAGAACCAACAGCAGTTGAAGAAGTATTTTCCAGTGATGATACAATTCTCACAGCAGAAGAACAGGCAATGGAAAATGATTTGTTAGGTATAACCACACCCGAAGATACCCCCCCAGAGGATAAGGTAATTTCGGAAGAGACTGTGCCTACCGAAACACCTCCAGATGAACCAGCAGTTGAGGAAGTGCCCCCAGGGGATACTGTGCCTGCGGAGGATAAGCCCGTAGATACACCCATTGAGGATAAGCCTGCCGAAGATACTGCACAGAAACTACTGGAGGAAAAAACCAAGCAGTATGATGAACTACATACTTTGCATGGTCAGCATACTCATGAACTCGGACAATTACGTCAACAAGTTGCTGAAATATCCCCTCTTTTGAATGCTTTAAATAACGATCCCGTATTACGCAATAAAATTTATGCTATTGCTCGTGGAGAATCGCCGGATAATCGTATCCCGGAACCTGAAATTAATATGGACGGTTACGACCCGGGCGACCCCGAAAGCGTAAAAACCTTTGTGGCTAATATGGTTAAGTCGGGTGTTAAATCGGAATTACAACAGCAGAATCAAGAGCAGGAAGCAATCAACAGACGTAATGCTATGGCAAACATGACCAGAACATTTCAGGCGAACAGTCAGGTAACAAAAGACGGCCTCATCGCTCAAGGGCGTACTGACGGTGAGATAACCGAAGCCCAGAACATATATATGAAAGATTTTTTGTCTGGCAAGTTCCCCGAAATGGCATATAATCATGTTCATTTACAAGAGATGCTGGCAGCAGCCCGTAAAGAAGGTAGTGAAGAAACTGTTGGCAAACTAAACACTGCCAAGAAAGGCGCAAAAACGCTTGCGGCAGCCAGTACATCCACACCATCAAAAGATACAGAAATGGATGATTTGGATGGTATGACCGAAGATCAAATAAATAAATTATCAAATGATTTACCCGTAGATCACCCAACATCTTTAAAGATTCAAGAAGGGTTCAGGTCGGGTAGATTTAACCGGTTTGGTTTATAGAATTAATAATTAAACAAGGAAAGTAAGATGGCATATCCAGCAGTAACAGGTCTAAATAGTGATGCGACAGGTTTCGATGTACCGAGCGCAACCTATAGTCGTAAAGCCGTGTTGACAATCGGCGACAAAAAACTCCGCAAAGAGTACGGCGATAAAATGATATTCTCTAATTGGATGGGTGAATCGTCAAAAGGAGAATTGTCACCTATTCTTTATCGGAATGATTTAAGCAAAGGCAAGGGCGATACGTTGCGCATGTTCCATGCCCCGTTACTTACCGGTGCCGGTGTTGCCGGTGATGGTCAGTTGACCCTTGCTGAAAATACATTTGTACTCGGCTATAACGATGTTTATGTAAATCAGATTCGAAATGCCGTTACAAATGTCGGTAAGATGTCAGATCAGCGTGGACTATTCAATGTTCTCGAAATAGCCCGTCCTGCACTTGCGGATTGGTTAGCGCAACTCAAAGAAGATTACATCATTCGTTGCATATATTATAAATATGCGCCCCATGTCAACGGTCATGTAGCCACATATTACGGTTTGGAAGTAAATAGTGGTCTTTCATTCCCGGCACGGCGTTGGTTCTGTGCGGATGAAAGTAATAACGGTATTACATATAGTGCAACCGTAGGAACACATATCACTAACGTTGAAGCTGGCGAAGCCACGCTTTCAAATGTTGCCAGTGATAAATTCTCACCCGGTATTCTTGAGGGTATCGGTGTAAAGATGAGAGTGCTTAATATACCGAGAATTAGCTTCAAGGGGTTCTCGGGATATTTATGT
>JABMRO010000485.1 GCA_013202635.1 Planctomycetota bacterium | reverse complement strand
CGGAGGCCTGGGCTTAGCAAGCGGCAGCGGGGCCATCGCCTCAGGCTGGTACGTCGTATATCAAAAAATCTATAAAGATTTCCCTATCAACAGAAATCCTCTTCTGGTCCTGACGGCCCTGCTGATTACCACCACCGTTCAATTTATCCTGATGGGTCTGCTCGCTGAGCTTCTGGTACGTACGTATCACGAATCACAAAACCGCCCGACCTACGTTATCAAACAAATCCTCGAATCTACCACCAATGCTTGTCCCCGCGAAAGCGGCCAACCCTGCCCTGAGCAAAGTCGAAGGGGGAGTTAAGTATGAGTAAGCACGCCCAAAAGCACAAACGCTCAAGAAGCCCGATAGACCCGCATAAGCATAAAGTAGGCCCGCCTTCTCAGCAGGCCGGCCACTGGCCGGGCTCCGAAAAACTGCAAAGCGCCAAACCTTTTCTGGTCTTCATCATAATAGCGATTCTGGCGGCAATTCCCTTCTGCATGGGCAAGTATTTCGAGTTCAATTCACCCGGCGCCTTCGACAGCGGAGCTTATGTTTACTCAGCCAAACGAATACTCGACGGAGCCAAAATCGGCATCGATGAAAAACCCAGCGCCCAGATGGGAACCCTGCTGGTAAATATGCTGGGCGTCAAGCTGTTCGGCTTTGGTGAAACCGGGCCGAAACTTATCCAGGCAATCCTCCAGGCAGCGGCATTGGTGCTGATGTTTATCGCTATGCGAAAGCTCTTTGGAACTCTGCCTGCCGCCATAGGCGTTATTATTGCCTCAATTTATCTTTCTGCGCCCTTAATCGCCAAGTACGGAAACGTAAAAGAACAACATATGATTGCCTTTATGGTAATGGGTATAAGCTGTTTTGTTTTGTACCAGCTCTCAGACCGCTTCTGGCTTGCGTGCCTGGCCGGCGCCTTTCTCAGTTGGGCGCCGCTTTTTAAAGAAACCGGCATCTCGGCAATCTCGGCGGTCGCCCTGTTCGTAATCGCTCAACCGCTGCTAAAGCACAGAAGCTGGAAAAAAACCGGCGCCGATATCCTGCTCCTCTCGGCGGGCGCGGTCGTCGTCATCAGCCCGATATGCCTTTGGCTGTCCGCCCAGAAGGCCCCCCTTAACTACTACCCGTATTACTCCCTCGCCGGCAGGCCGCTGGCAAAATTAATTCAAAGCCCTCAGGAACAAATCCAGCCAACAATAGCAGAGCCAAACGCCGCCGGCACCACAGTTCAGAGCACCCCTGTCAAGCAGGGACTTTTAATGAAATTTATGCCGGCTTATGTCCGCGATAGCTGGCAAATACTAAAACCCGAACAACTCGAGCAGGCAAAGCTGAGAGTCTTCCGCTGGTATCGGCACTTGATACTGCCCATAGCTTTAGCTCTCGGGTCAATTATCATAAGGATTGTCATTCTCTTTTCACGTCGAGCATCGAATATCGAGCATCGAGTATCGAGAAGCTGCGATAGGTTTGTACTGCTCTTCGCCGTCTGGTGGCTGCTGGATATGATGTTTGTGTGGATAAGCCCGCGTTCCTATGAGCAGTATTACCTGCCGTTAAATGCCTCGGGTGCGATGTTGGGCGGATACCTGATAGCAATCTATCATAACAAACTAAAGAGTACCGCCTACAAACCCGCCTGGGTGATAACAGGAATTGTCGGCTTTATATTAATGATAATTGCCTCCCAGCATATATTCTTCGGCGTCTGGAAGAGCGCACACTCCGGCACAGCTTACACCAATCCGTACACCGGCAATCCGGAAAAACGAAGAGGCTACTCCCAGAAGCTCGATGAAATTTCCGGCAACCCGCAACGTTACTGGATGATGGTCGGACAATACATACAAAACAACTCCACACCGAACGATAAAATTTACGTCTGGGGCTGGGTCCCGGGGATATATGTCGCCGCTCAAAGACTGAGCCCGACGCCGAAAGCATTCGAAGGAACTATGCATACACTCTCACCACAGGTCCTTTCCGAAAGGGTCGGTGAGATACTGGACGCGTTTGAAAAAGAGCCGCCGAAGTTCATAGTTGACAGCCGCAAGAATCACTTCCCCTGGGACAGACCGCCGCTTGAATTATGGCCGATAGTACCTAAAGGCTTCGCTGGATTAGAAAGGCCTCAGTTGTTGCCTCCCGATGAAAAAATGATCGCAGCTTATGACCAGTTACATAGCCAAAGTCTTCAGAATATCGAGCCTGCCGAGGCACTTCGATATGAGGCGATGAAACCGTTCAGACAATACGTTATGACAAATTATAAAATCGTTCAGCCGTTCGGAACCCATATTCTATTTCAGCGTAAATAAACACCCAAAACATCACCCGATGACAAAAACAAAACCGATGGACGAAGAACTCAAAAAGCAGCAGGAATTCTATGACCGGGGCTGGCGCTCAGAACTCGAAGCGGGAAAAGAACAACGCGGAAACCTGCGAACTAATCTGGACTTCCTCAGCCAAACCAATCTGCTCAAGCCGAATGACAGGATTCTGGAAATCGGCTGCGGCATCGGCAGTATAGTCTCTGAGCTGAGCGGACAGAGATACGATATCACAGGTACGGATATATCGAGCAAGGCGATTAATTACGGACTGAAAAAATATGGTGATATCAAACTCCAGGTTCAGCCGGCGGAAGAATTGCAGTTCGAAGACCAGACATTCGATGTCGTGCTGAGCTTCGATTTATTCGAGCATATTGCCAAAGTGGACCGACACATAAGCGAAGTCCATCGTGTCCTTAAAGAGGACGGTCTCTATCTTCTCCAGACACCTAATAAATATAGTAATGTAATATTCGAAACCTTGTATCATAAATCCCTTAAATGGCGGCGGGCGCATCCTTCCCTGCATACGCCCGGCCAATTGAAACGAAGATTGTCAAAGCATGGATTCCAAACACAATTCGTCAAAATGAATCCTGTCAACGAATTTACTCTGAACAAGTTAAGAAAAAAACTTGGCCCGATAAGCGGCATTTTCAAACATATAAACTTTCTCCGCCTGCCTCTCGTGCTGCAAACAAATTTGTATGTTATCGCCCAAAAAATGCCAAAAAAATAAAATGAAAATAATAATGCTAAATTATGAGTTTCCGCCGATCGGTGGCGGAGCAGCAAACGCACACAGGTGCCTTTTGCAGCAATACGCCCGCAACAGCGACTTAAAGATCGATGTCTTAACCTCTGCCCCAAAGCCGGGCCTGCTTAAAGAGAAGTTTGCCGAAAATATCACTATTTACAAAGTCGGCCTCCATAAAAAGCAACTGCACTACTGGCGAAAAACCGAGGTACTCGAATGGCTATTCAAAGCCGGTTTCCATTACCGCAGACTTCTGAGGGAAAATGATTATGATTTTGCCCACGCGTTTTCCGGCTTCCCTACCGGCTGGCGCCCTTATCG
>JABMRO010000484.1 GCA_013202635.1 Planctomycetota bacterium | reverse complement strand
GTGTAAAACTATATCTTCAAAAGAGTTATATAAATGATAGATTTAATTTCCTCCGGATACTTAATCCGACGTAAAAAAACCTTCGTTTTTTCGCTAAAATCAAGGGTGAGCAAATCCAGACATCTGTTACATATGGCCATCGCTAAGACGTGTTGAAAGCGGTTATTTTCCTCTTCTAAGAACATCGTGTCCAAATTTGTCTCTAATCCTGTCAAATGCCTCATCCAGCCTTTTCTGCTTGTCGTGATCAGGCTCAGAAAACAGCTGATGCTGGCCGCTCCCGGCCTCCTGTAAACCAGAGGCCCCAAATCCTAACAATCTGATGGCACCCGCAGATTTCTTATGCCATTTCAAGAAGATTGCTTCAGCTTCCTGCCATAGTGTCTTGGTTGTGTTTGTCGGATGATCAAATGTGTTGCCTCTCGTAACTGTTCGGAAATCATCATACCGCAACTTCAGTGTTATTGTCCTTGCCTCTAAATCGTTTGTCCTTAGCCTTTGTGCAACATCTTCTACCTGATTTAACAGCACATTGAGAAGAATATTCTTGTCGGTTATATCAGTAGCAAAAGTCTGTTCACTAGAAATACTTTTGGCTTCTCTGCTTGATTCTACCTCTCTGTTGTCTATTCCTTGAGCTAACCGGAACATATGTGGTGCTTGATCGCCAAAAATACTCCGAAGGGTATCTATCGGAGCTTTGCGAAGCTGTCCTATCGTATTGATTCCTTTCGATTTCAGGGCCTTCTCCGTCACCTTGCCAACTCCCCATATCTTAGAGACCGGTAGCGGATCAAGAATTTGCTGTTTGTTTTCTTCAGCGATAACTACAAACCCATCTGGCTTATCCAGGTCGGAGGCAAGTTTTGCAAGAAATTTATTAGTCGCTATGCCAACTGATGCAACCAGACCTAACTGTTCCTTGATTTGGTATTTAATGTCTCTGCCGATCTTTTCTGAACTGCCGAATAATTGAAGGCTGCCCGTAACATCCAGAAATGCTTCATCAAGAGATATCGGCTCAATCTGCGGTGTAAACTTTTCGAATATAGCATGAATCTGCTGCGAAAGTTCCACATATCGTTTCATTCGAACCGGTAATACTATTGCATTTGGACATAATCTGACTGCCTGCGACATAGGCATTGCACTGTGAACTCCAAACTTGCGTGCTTCATATGATGCTGCACTAACCACCCCTCGTTTTTTGGGATTACCGCCGACAATTACCGCCTTTCCAATCAGATCAGGATTATCGAGCTGTTCTACCGAGGCATAGAAGGCATCCATATCAACATGAATGATTTGTCGGCTTTCAGCCATTTGCTATTATTCCTTCTAAGAGGTACAAACAGTCTGCCAAGTTCTTTGCTATGGTAATTATATCGTTCTAAGTATAATAAAACAGGGAATGAAAAACACAAATATTATTGGTTGGTGCGTCGAAACAGAATTATACAGATTTTTATAGCTATCGCTAAGTCATGTTAAAAACCGCAACCCAAAAAAGGCTGCGGTGAAAAAAGAATAGAAATCACCCGACACTCAACTCCGAAGCCAAAAGATTCAGCTGGATATCACCGACTATTTAATACTTTGTTAAATCGTTGATTACACGATAAAAGTAAAAAACGGCTGTTGTGCGACGAGAGACGAAAGAATAACGTTTTAGAGCTGCGACTAACTCGCACGCGTATAAGACTTTTGACGGAAGTTTCGATTGCGGAAAAAAAAATTTCGCATAGAATTCTATCTCAGGGAAAGGCCTGAAAACGGCGATTCTCTGATTTATGTCTCTGCACGTCTCTGACGTAGCATTATCTATACAAAGTAATCCTCTATACCAGAGAATTTTTTTATCTTGATTAATATCGTATAGTGATGACAATTTAGCAAAGAATAAATCCCCATTCCTCGATGACTTAGCCCAGCAAAGTAGCACGGAATGGCCAACAACCGTCAACTAATCCAAAACATCTGTAATTCCGTATAAATCCACAGGAACCAAATGAATATAAATGCTCTCAGTTGTTTTTATGCTGGCATGGCCGAGCAGCTTTGAGACTTTGTATATGCTAACTCCTTTGCGGATGAGTTGTGTTGCAAAATAATGTCTTATTGCATGGGCTCCAAACTTTTTCATACCTGTTTTACGGCAGGTTCTACGGCAAATCCACGAGATTCCCTCTGGTCCCCAGTATAACTGCGATGGTTGAAACGGCTCGTTGTCTTCCAAACGCTTGTATTTTAGTATGATGTCACGGCAGATTTCATTAAGCGGGACGATTCGTATCTTGTTGCCTTTGCCAGTAACACGAATATATTTTAGCTGCTGGTCTATATCGCCCCATTTCAAAACTGCAAATTCAGTTCGTCGCAGTCCAGTGTTGCCAATAAATTGCAAAATGTCACGATCCATCCCACTAACAAAATTTACAACGGATTTATATTCGTCCTGGGATAATACTCTCGACTTGGAGGAACCTGTTTTAATACGGGGAACTTTATTTGCAGGACTTTTGATTTCATACTTTCGTTGCCTCCAACTGCAAAAACTGCAAATGACAATACGATACGTATTAAACTGAGACTTACTTCCACCAGCATTGATTTTACTATCAAGAAAGTTTTCTATAGCATGTGACGATAGTTGTTTGCCGTTGGACGCTATGTGCTGCAACAACTGTCCTATAACACAACTATACATCTTGACAGTCACCGCAGAATAGCTGCGTCGGCAGTACAAAAGCCATTCGTCCACTTGAGATTGTAGCTCGCCCATTTTATTTCTCCTTTTTATTTATCGGCCTTAATTTAATGGGACTTTATCAGCATATTTCTACCAGTTTTTACCGGCGATCACGTTGTTAACAGGCAGATAAATGTCTCTGTGCTGGTTCAGCTCGTGCTTTTGGCTTCTTTGATTGTGGGCAGCTGGGTCAACCTGCAAAGACAGCTTGATTTGCTCCAGCGTGATGTGGGTATGCTGCTGCAATGCCAGCGGAATTTTGAGCAAAAGCTCGAATCGCTCTGGAGCAAAAGCATTTCATACGAGTACAGATTGCAGGCAGTTGAAAAGGATTTATCCAAAGCCGAGAAAGTTAAAGATACCTTTTGATGTTTGTAAGTAAAACCATAACATATCAATCATTATTTAGTCGTAAGATAAAAAAACTTATATTGAAGGATATTTTCAATGAACAATACTTTGATGGATTCATTGCTACAAGAATTATGCCCAGATGGCATATGGCAATTAAGTGATCTTATAAAATCAATACTAAGACGTCAAATATCTAATCTGCCTATGGGCAATGTTTCAAAAGATGAGATACGGTATCCAAAAAGCCCGGCAGCTATGAGAGTATACCTAATAAGATTTTTCAGCAGGCACTACTTCCAGACACAAAACAACCTTTTTAAATATATTACCTCTCAAGATTTTTATAATACTATTAGATTGGGGCGTTTGAGGATTTTAGAGGTAGGCTCCGGACCAGCAATCACTTCTTTAGCAATCACAGATATGCTTGTCCGCCTTCTCGAACACCTTGAAGATATAGGAGAATGGCCAAAAGGAAAAAGCGTAGAGGTTGATTATATATTGAATGATACTTGCAGCCTTTGCCTTGGTACAGGCAAGCATATGCTGGCTAACTATTTTCAAAATCATCATGGATATAATAGAAAGGTGGTTCGTGGTCAAATAATAAGTATGCAGAAAGACTTTCCTGATAACTTAAGCCAGCTTCAACGTATAAGATCTAATATTGGCAAATATGATATAACAACATTTTCTCACGCTTTATTACCAATGATTGAAGGAAAAGGATTCAAGAACATTGTTCTCGGATTATTCAATGTAGAGAAACTTTGTAATTTCAACGGTAGAATCCTGATTCTAGAAGACAGATTTCGAGCAGAACTTGTACAACAAATAAGCAGAGCAATTGGTATATCATACAATTTTGAAAAAATAGTTCAGCAGATTTATCCTAAAAGAAATATGAGTGAAATTTTTACCTATTCCCATTATAGCTCTTTGTACATCCCAACCCAAAAAATGATGATAAGACAAAATTCTATCGCGTAGTCGTTACCACACAATGCAGTTGCACTTTTTAGGTTCACAGCGGTCTTTAAGATTTTTCCATATTTCAGGTGTTTCTCTGCAAAGACTGATAGAAACGTCTTTATCGAAGCTGCGAATGGTATCAATTAAGAAATTATAGAATTCGATACGTTGTTTTGGCTGATAGCGGAGTTTGCCATCCGAAGCCCCTTTGACAAATTTATAATCCCGGAGCTTTCGAGCACGGTCGCCATACGCACCTGCAGCAAGGTTAAAATGGCCGGGCAGAAGCCTCAACATACCGAGTGTTATGTTCTCAGGCTTGATGGCAGTTAAGGTTTTTTGGATTAAATCGGCATATCCGTCCTGCCATTTCGGATAGAGAATGCCGGGATCAATTCGAACCCGGATTCGATAGCCGTGGTCCTGGCATTGTTTGGCCGCTCTGATACGCTCATCAAGGTCGGCTGTGCCCGACTCATGTTGCCGGATTATCTGCGATGTATTAAGGCTCCAGGAGACAACCGTGTTACTGTTGGACTCAACGGCCAACAGATTATCGATATTGCTGCTTTTGGTCAGCAGCATCAGAAAGCCGTTGGAAAAGCCGGAGAAAAACGGAATCAACATTTTCGTCAAGCCTGTTATGTGGTCAAGTGCGAGACTGTCGAGCATTTCGCCCATATTGAAGCTAATCTTACCATGAGAATTGGCCAGGGTTTTTCGTATTTGCCTGAACATGGTTTCGTAATTGATGTTGATTTTAATGAATGGGGAGTATTTGCGATAGACAAACGCCAGATAGCAATATATGTGCAGTAGTACGGACAGCCGTTTGAGAGAGGAACCAATTTGTAGTAAGGACAGCAGCGGACATTTGAGCCAAGCCGGCCATCGAAATTGCTCACAAAAGACGAAGTTGCACCAATCATCAACGTTCTTTTTCCGGCCAGTAATGCCTGGGACGGTGACATATTCGGCAAAGGCGGATTTACCTGCTGCTGTATTACCTGGACATCCGCCGATGGAAATAACTCTATAATTCGTTGTGCCTCAGGGTCATCTGCAACTTTTTGCCATAACAATATAGTCTTAGGTCTGAATGCTCTCGCTTTATCCATAGCCCAACCTTTTGTCTGGTGTTCAAACTCTTTTTATTCCGCATAGAGTTATTATAAGCAAAATCACCAAGTTAATCCAAAATTAAGGAGAAAAATGATGAAAAAAATCGAAATACAAAAAAGCACAAGACTTTTTGGCTGCGTATTTATATGCCTTTTTTCCATGGGCTGTGACAGTCTGCGTTTTGCACCGACCGAGACACAAAAGCAGAACGCCTGGCTGCACAGCCGAACAACCACGATTGCCGTTGATACCGCAAAGGACGAAAACGCCTCGGAACAATTGAAGGCACTGACGCAGCTAAGTGAAGTGCAGAGCCGGGCGTTCAGCTCTTATTTTGGTCTGCCGAAAGAATTTCCACGGTCCGAGACTGCCGAAGATGTGCTGGCCGAATCGAACCGGCAGCTTGCCCGCACAGCATTGCAGCAGGGAGCCGAGCGGCCGGATGCATGGGAAGTGGCCGACTCTATGCTGGAGCTGGGTATAGGTATCTGTGCGTTACTGGGCGGTGTTTATGGTTCAAGAGCTGTCGGATTTTTACGACAAACCCGGACAAAATCAAAAGCCCTCAAAGAGATTATCACCGGCAACGAGCTTTTCAAAAAACAAAACGCTTCTTCGACCTCTGCTTTCAAACATGCCCACCAGAACCAATCCCCCCCGACCCGTCAAATCGTAGCGGAGATAAAAACTAATGCGTAATGACTTATCAAGTGGATTTAACGATTCTGCCCTTTCGGCTGATTCAGAGCAAAAGGTCAGGATGCCTTCTGAACATTCTGAACAGGTAAGTTCAGTGGTGAATAAGAAACTACGGACTTGCGAGCCGGAGCGCATTGGAGAGATTCTGCCTGATGTTATGGCCGATATCGAAAAGCGGATAAAGCGGTCGTCTGTGGCGGTACGAACGGCTTGATAATAATCAGCTTAATGTCCTTAAGTGATAATAAACTTAAAGCCAAAAGTTGTATCCGGAGGATATCTTCTTTAACCTCAGCGCCGGACGTATTGCGGAATCTTTAGCATCTGGCCGTTCTTAAGAGCCGACTTATGAGCGACAATGCCAGGCACAGTCATCGCAAGTGCCTCATAGATGTTAACCATCGGTTCCCGATCCTGGAGAATTGAGGTGATAAACTCATCGGTCAAACGCCCGTGTGAACCACCATGCCCGCCGGCGGGCACTCCGGGCGGAAGCGGCGGACGGGTCGTATCGCCAAGCTCCTTAGAAGCCCCGTGATATTCCGTACCGTCCATCCATCCTCGCTCACCAAATACGCGTCCCCTTTCGACAATAAGTTTGTGGATACCCTTGCACATAAGCATTCGAGACGAGCCGCCTTCGCTGGTCTTGAACAGAGCGACCTCGTCCGTGAAAGGATTGTTGTACTTGTTGGCACCGGGCCGATAGGCATCGAATCCCGCGTTGAAACCGACACATGATACTGAGGTGAATCGCTTGCCGGTCACTCCAACGTAGTACGCGGTGGAATGTGTAGGGTACCATAAGGGCGGCAGGCCGATACGCCAGCCTTTAAATGAGCCAATCGGCTTGGCATGGTAGTGATAATACTCTCCCTCTGAGTAGATGAGCCGACCGAACCCCCCGGCCCGGTAGATTTGCCGCATGCCGTAGCAGTCGGCACGAAAACAGCTCGTCTCGGCCATCATATATTTCAAGCCGGTTGTCTGCACTGTTTCCAGAAGCTTCTCGGCATCTTCTATCGATCCAAAAACCGCCGGTACAGCGGTCATCACATGCTTGCCGTGCTTGAGAACCTCAATGCAGTGCCGCGCATGGCTCGGCGCGTCAGTCGCGACAAACACCGCCTCAATTTTTTTATCTTTAACCAAAATCTCTAACGATTCATATGACTTGTCGCATCGACAGGCCTTCATCAGCGCCTGCCTTCGCTCGGGAATTAAATCGCTGACCGCAACTACGTCAACGTTCGGATGATCCTGGAAGCCGAAGGCGGCCCCAAAGCGGCATACACCATAACCGACAATTCCAACACGCACCTTTCGTTCCGAGACAGGCTGCCATGTTTTTCGCTCTTGTTCAATACGGGTGTCCCCCGCCCATACAGGCAGGCCGCCGGCCACAACCGTCCCCAATGAGACCTTACCCAGCCTCTCAAGAAAATCACGACGATAGATAGGATTATTTAACATAGCCTAACCTCCTTCAATCTGACCAACATCTCTCAACGACTGCGGTCTTTCGTACATAGACTGTCGTCTTATTCGACCATTATACAAAAGACAAATCCCGTGCGCCAAGCACTCGACTGTGAAAAAAAACTCCCTGCCCCCCGCCTTACCTGTCTTTGCGAGAGAAATAGATTTTCTGAGCTTTATTAAAACCTTCCACCGCCAGGTTCAGTCTGCCAAGAAGCTCATTCGGCAGCATGGAAGCCAGCGTCTCACCGGTAAAATCGCTGCAGGCCACGAAATGAGCGGTGAATATAATCGCCGCCAGATAGTTAAAGTCACTATCAATCAGCGGGTTATGGTGTCTGAGAACGGCCTCCTGCAAAAGAGCTGAGAAATTCCATTTTTTACATAGCTGCATACCCACCCGGCAATGGTCCATTCCGAGCAGCTTTCTTTCCTCGTCAACAATAGTCTCCATCAACGACCACTGAGTGCCGAGCAGAGGGGCCGTTAATCTGCTGCTCAGCAGTATTATGGCAAGCCGGCCCATATCGTGAATCAGCCCCGCCACGGAAGCCACCTGGCAATTATGCTCGTCTGCACCGAGATATTCGGACAAATACCCGGCAGGCAAGAGAAGTTTCCTGAGAGTGCTGAAAGTAATCGTCCAGATGGTCAAGTGCGTTAAATTCTTTTGCGATAATATCCCTGGCATACCAGACGCCTATCAGTTGAATAAGCGGCTTTATGCCGACGCTGTTTACGGCCTCTTCTACAGTATCATCATGGCCTTCGGGTCTGATGCTGAAGGTGTTGGCCAGATGGAGAAGGTCGGCGCAAAGGCCCAGATCCTGATTTACATACGCCAGCAGCGCCTCGTCGGCCATATCCTGCACATTGGCGACGTTTAAAAGCTCCTCGACATTGCCGGGCATCGGAGGAAGCCTGTGAATGAACTCGGTTACTTTATTCTCAAAATCCTTCTGCGATTCCATCTTTTTCCACTTTGCTGATTTTCAAACTGTAATAATGATAAATTAACGCAACGGCGATTTCAACATTTTTCCGCCTTGAAGGAGAAATAGACTTAACATTTGAAGTTGACGGCGATGATTGATTCTGATATTCTGCGCTCATTCACATATTGAGAATTGATTTTTTTTAAAGAGAGGACATTATGAAACGAAGAACATTTCTTGGATTAAGTGCCGGCACGGCCGGCGGTCTGTGTCTGGCAGGCTGTTCCAGTCTGAACGCGATGCTGGGCGGCTCAAAGGTTCCTTTTAAGATTTCCCTTGCCCAGTGGTCGTGGCACAGAAGGCTTCGCGGCCAGCAGCAGCCGAAAATGGACAATCTTGATTTCGCCGCGGGGGCCCGCCAATACGGCATCGATGCGGTCGAGTACGTCAACCAGTTTTTTATGGACAAGGCCGAAGACACCGGTTACCTCGCCGAGATGAAAAAACGCGCGAAAGATAACGGCGTCGAGTCCGTATTGATCATGTGCGACGGCGAAGGCAACCTCGGCGACCCCGACCCGCAGCGGCGCAGCCGGGCGGTCGAGAACCACTACAAGTGGCTCGAAGCGGCCAAATACCTCGGCTGTCACTCGATACGAGTTAATGCCGGCTCCAGGGGCACATACGATGAACAGCGCGAGTTGGCCGCCGACGGACTGCGGCGTCTCAGCGAAAAGGCCGTCGAATACAAGCTCAACGTTATTGTCGAAAACCACGGCGGCCTGTCATCCAACAGCCAGTGGCTTACCAGAGTCATTAAGAAGGTCGGCCTGCCCAATTGCGGGACACTGCCCGACTTCGGCAATTTTCCGCCGGAAGCGGATAAATATAAATCCGTCGAAATGCTCATGCCCTACGCAAAAGGGGTCAGCGCCAAGAGCTATGACTTCGATGAACAAGGCGATGAGACTACGATTGATTTTTACCGTATGATGAAGATTGTCGTTGCTTCCGGCTACAAAGGCTATGTCGATATCGAGTACGAAGGCAACAGGCTCAGCGAAGACGATGGTATCATAGCTACAAACAAACTGCTGAAAAAGATTCAACAACAGATGATGAATGCATAAGACGAGCCCGCCACTAGCGGAGTTGCTGCTTTATTCCAGTATAGAGTATCGAGTATGATTGTCGGTGTACTGACAGCTAATCTTTCCCTGCAGGGGATAACCTCGCTCAAGGGAAAGCGAAGCATAATCAAGAGCTTAATCGGAAGGCTTAAAAGCAGATTCAATATCTCAATTTCCGAAGTTGACCACCAAGACAACAGGGCCCTCGCCGTCATCGGTATATCAATAGTCAGCAACGACTCTCACTTCATTGACCAGCAGTTTGACGCCATCATTAATTTTATGCGCAACGACGGCCGATTCTATTCGAGCCAAATCGAACGGGAAACGTTCTCGTAAAAAATCAGCGTCTTGTAAACTTATCAAACACCGTAATGACCGGCAGGGCATTGCCGTCATCATCGAACATGCCTCTTCTCCGAAGGCCTCCCATAACCGCCGGTTCCCACCAGAAGACGCCTTTGCCTCTGTTGTCAGGTATGTTAAGAACAACCCTATTCACTTCTTCCAAAAACTGCCTTTGGCCTTCAGGGGTCTCTGGAAAAGGTGCTTTCTTATTTTTGTATTCGGCCGGCCTCCAGTTATAAGCCGCCTCTACAATGATGATGTCCTTCTTGTACTCATTGGCCATGAATATCATATTTTCTCTAAGTTCAAGCAAAGTGCCGTGCCACCACGGGTAGTAAGACTGCCCGATGATATCATATCCAATTCCATAAGAATGCCACTTGTCAAAGAAGGCCTTTGTCCGGTTCCTGCTGCCGCCTTTATCGATATGTACCATAATCATGGGGCGTTTACTGTTGCCCCGGCCAGCATCGACACCGTTAATCCCAGCCTCCATCAACCCCGCAAAGTTGTCCCAATTACCGGGCAGCTTGCCGTCGGGCCAAAGCATGCCGTTGGAAACTTCGTTACCAATCTGGACCATATCAGGCAGAACATCGGCATCCTTAAAGGCGACGATTGTATCACGGGTATATTCGAACACCGCCTGCACAAGCTCGGCGTGAGACTGACCTTCCCAGGCCTTGGGGATATATTGTTTGCCCGGATCGGCCCATGTATCGGAGTAGTGGTAATTCAGTAAGAACCTGAACCCAAGTTTCTTAGCTTCCTGGGCCAGGGCAATAGTGTATTGAAGATTGTTCGGCAGGCGCGTTGGTGTATGGAACAGTCGCAGCCGAATCCAATTGTAGCCGTGTTCTTTGAATATCTGAAGACCCGGTTTTTCTTCGCCATTGTCCTTGAACACAATTCCACTGTCCTCGGCCTGCTTGAGAAAGGAAAGGTCCGCACCGATGGCGTAATCTGCCACACAGGCAAATCCGCATATACAGGACTGCCCTAAAATCCAGACTATAAATATTGCTGACAGCGAAACCTTCTTATACATATTTTCCCTTTTCATTTGCCGCCGTCCTTTTCTTTATTGTCACAGTATCTTGATATTTACATATTCACATTTGAAATCAGGCTTGTATTACAGAATCCTATCGACTATATACCTTGCGCCGATAAATATATCCACCGCCATTGCCGCACAAAGTACAAGCTGCCGCAACAGCCGCATTCGTAATTTCGCGCGTATCATAAAGAAAATAATCGCAGCCACAATCGCACCGAGCACATACATTTTCCCGGCTTCGGTAAAGAGTCTCGCGTATCCCGCCCCAAGACCTAAAAATGTCTGAAAGTATTTCGTTGCCAGCAGTAATGTTACAATGGCAAGTGCTGCCATCATCGCCGCGGTTGCCAGGACCCATCCGCGGTCGGCATAACCGGCCGAGGCAAGCCCCTGCATACCTGCGCCTATAAGAACCGAACAGCACAAGACAGGAACCGCAAGCCAGATAACAGGGCTGACCTCAAAGAAAGACCCGCAAAAGGCCAACGTCGTCCCGACAACAATAATTACAATTACACTGAGACGCCGAGCCGCCAGAAGCATAGAAATACCCATAACCAGCGCCGCTGTTGGAATATGATAAAAGCCTATCAGAGTTATGTTTTGTTTTGCGGCGATAAGCGGAGCTAACAAGCCTGTCAAATCAGACATATGCAGCCTGGCCTGCGTTGAAACAACGAATAATCGGTAGTGAGCGGATACCTGAAAGAAAACCACTATTGCCAGAAACGGCAGAGCCACAAGCGGAATCCTCAACCATCGCCATTTTTCTTTAAATCCAAACGCCGCAGGGCAAAACAGCCAGGGTATAGACGCCGCCAAAAGACCCGCCGTAGGGTGAAATTTAGCCAATCCGAGCATGAATGGCCCGAAGCCGTAAACAGCTCCTGCAAAAAACGACTCAATAAATCCAGCCACCCACCGCCGGCTCAGCACATAACAGCCTAAAGATGCCAAACAAACATTCACAACTAAAAGGTATTGCCATCTGTCGAAGCTTTTGAAATAAGGCCAATATAAATGCCCGGCGAAGACCGCATAAATTATCCCCGCCGCGAGGAACTTAATTGAACTGCGCCCTTTTATAGTCATTCTTTAGCAGATGCCAAAAAGCGTAAAAACTTAAAACGCAAAGTGCAAAACCAAAGCTCAATAGTTAAATTCAGATGAACAGGACCTTACAAAATCAGGATTACAGTTCGACCTTTGTTTCTGTTTTCCTGGTTTTATCCGGCTTCACTTCCACAATATCTATCGTCCTGGCCGCTTTGGGACGTGCCGATTTCGGACACTCGCCGGTCCAGCAATAAAGACATAGTTCCTCTTTAGGCCGCCCGACAGCCTCAACCATATCATCGACGGTCTGATATCTAAGCGTCGTAACGCCTAAATCCCTGGCAATCCATTCGATCATTCTTTTGTATTTCTCGGAATTTTCGTCCAGATATTCAGATACATCATCCACATCGTGACCTTCCAGAGACTTAATGGCTTTGCGGGCGGCAAGCTCGTGGATTGAACGTGTGGAAAGATTGAACCTGCAGGGATACATCAGAGGCGGGCAGGCGGGCCTAACGTGTATCTGTTTGGCGCCGCAATCCCAGAGCTTCTTTATGGCAAAGTTCTTAAGCTGCGTTCCCCTCACTATAGAATCTTCACAAACGACTATACTGTTATCTTTAATTACCTCTTTAATGGGGATAAGTTTCATCTTCGCGATCAGGTCTCGCTTCTGCTGTGAAGGCGGTGTATAACTTCTACCATAGCCGGGCGTGTATTTAACAAGGGGACGTCTGAAAGGTTTGCCGGATTCCATCGCATATCCCAATCCATGAGCAAGTCCGGAATCCGGAACTCCCGAGACCACATCAACCTCAATATCCTTATCGCGCCTTGCGAGGCAGCGCCCGCATTTTTCCCTGACTATCTCAGTGTTTATTCCTTCATAGTTTGACGCGGGAAAACCGGTATATATCCAGAGAAATGTGCAGATTTGGTTTATATTCCCTCTGCCGGGGCTCTTCTGCGCTATGCCGTCTTCGCTTATCAGAATTATCTCTCCCGGTTCAATATGTTTCGTAACATCGAATCCGTTATTTGGGAAGGCACTGGTCTCGGCAGTTACCGCCCACGCATCCGGCCGCCTGCCGATAATAAGCGGTGTATATCCAAGTCTGTCTCTTGCTGCATATATCCCGTTTTTATTTAGCAATAAGAGCGAGCATGAGCCCTCTATAGCCTCAAACATCTTTTCTATGCCGTCTATTAAATCGGTTCCCTGGTTGATTAATTTCGCTATCAGCTCTGTGGTATTAACCGACCTTTTGCTTACCTCGCTGAAAGATATTCCCTCGTTTAACAGTTTGGCCGCCAGCTCGTCGGTGTTTTCTACAAATCCGCTGGTTACTATACAAAACGGTCCAAATTTTGAGTTCAGATAAATAGGCTGTTCTTCATAGTCACTGATAACGCCGATACCTTTGTTGCCCTTGATACTTTCATAATCATCATAGAACTTTGATTTAAACTGGCTCTGGCTCAAGCTGTGTATCTGGCGGGTGAAATCCTCTCCAAGCACGGCTATGCCTCCATACTCGGTTCCCAGATGCGAATGATAATCAGTGCCGTAGAAAAGGGTTTCTGCACAATTCTTCTTCGAGACTACTCCAAAAATACCACTCATTTTTCACCTCCTGTGTAAGATGTACGCGGTTTATAATTTAGAATGCTTAACAAAACTGTTAATACCCTCGATTCGGATATTGTATCATATTCGCATTATTATCGCGAACAGTTATTTGAGGATTACCTTGCCGGTGCCGGAAGTAACCCGGCCTATCTTATAGACACGCTCTCCGTATTTTGTCAGTTTCCTGGTTATGGATTCGGCGAAATCTTCCGCTACTATCAGTACGAAACCTATCCCCATATTAAAGACTCTGAACATTTCCCCCTCTTCAACCGGTCCGGTCTTCTGCAGGAAAGTAAATATCTTCGGCACCGGCCAGTTCGATTTTTTTATAGCCGCATCGCAGTCCTTCGGCAGCACTCTCGGTATATTTCCAACCAGACCGCCGCCGGTTATATGCGCCATCCCGTGCACTATTCGTTTGACCTTGTATCGCGAAAGCAATTTTATTATCGGCCGAACATAAATTCGAGTCGGCTCCAGCAGCGCATCACCAAGTACAGCACCGTCGAGTCCATCCGGGCAATCGATCATTTTGAGCTTCGCTTGCTTAAAGCAAATATTGCGAGCTAACGTATAACCGTTGCTGTGCAGTCCGCTCGATGCAAGGCCCAGAATCACATCACCCTTTTGTATTATTTCGCCTGTAATTATTTTCTTTCGCTCGACAACACCAACCGCAAAGCCGGCCATATCGAAATCACCAGCCGAATAGGTGTCCGGCATCTCTGCGGTCTCTCCGCCTATCAGCGCGCAGTTAGCCTGCCGGCAGCCGGCCGCAACGCCTTTTACAAGCTCGGCTACTATTTTAGGCTCCAGCTTGTGTACCCCCAGATAGTCGAGAAAGAACAACGGCTCAGCGCCCTGTACGAGCATATCATTAACGTTCATCGCGACAAGGTCAACGCCTACGGTATCGAACCTCTTCATCTCCCCAGCCAACTGTACTTTACTGCCTACGCCGTCGGTGCAGGCCACAAGGACGGGGTTCTTGTAATTTCTTTTGAACAGCCGCTCGTCATAATCGAGCCGAAACATCCCCGCAAAGGCATTGTGTGACTGGATAACCCGCGGCCCGAATGTGCTGGCTACCGCCGAAGAAATCTGATTAACCATCTGGTCCCCGGCATCTATACTCACACCGGACTGTTCATAGGTTATATATTTGCTCATTTTTCGCCGCTTTTGGTTTACAGAAATCCGGAAACCCGAACAGACGCTACTGTTCGTTTTCGAACATATTCATTTGATAGCACTCCATTGCGAATTTATTGACTGCAACATCTATAGGTATTCTGTATTTGCCGCTCCAGCAGGCCGTACAATAGTGGTCATCCGGCAATTTCGCACACCCAAGCAATCCTTCAAGTGACATATAGCCAACGCTGTCAACTTCAAGGAATTCCGCGATTTGAGACAAATCACGATTGTTTGCCAGCAGCTCCTCCTTGGTTGGAAAATCAATACCATAAAAACAGGGAAACCTGATTGGCGGACAGCTAACCCGCATGTGAATCTCTTTAGCCCCGGCCTGGCGCATCGCCCTGATCTTGCCTCTGGTGGTCGTGCCCCGGACAATCGAGTCGTCCACTACCACAACCCGCTTGCCATCCACAACTTCGTTAATCACGGCCAGCTTGAGTTTGACTTCCAGCTCTCTTAATTTCTGTTCCGGCGAGATAAAAGTTCTGCCTGCATAATGGCTTCTGACTAATCCCATATCGAAAGGTATTTTACTTTCTTCGGCGTATCCTATCCCCGCCGATGTCCCCGAGTCCGGCACGGGTATTACCACGTCCGCATCAACGGGATGTTCTTTTGCCAGTTGTCTGCCGAGATTCTTTCTGAACTCGTGAACGTTTTCACTGAAAAAGGTGCTGTTTTGTTTGGCGAAGTAAACATGCTCAAAGATACAGTGGGCCGGCGTTACAGTGCCCGGCTTAACGAAGAAACTGCTGTGCAGCCCGTCTTTGTCCAGCCGAACGATTTCGCCGGGCTCAACTTCACGAATAAACTTTGCGTTGACGACATCAAAGGCGCATGTCTCACTGGCAACCACGTAAGCACCTTTGTCCGTTTGGCCTATACATAAAGGCCTGATTCCATAAGGGTCCCGTGCCGCTTCAATACGGTCGGCAAATAAAAACAGCAGGCTATATGCGCCCTGAAGATGGTTCAATACGTGTCCCAAATAGTCGGGATTGCCGGAATGGCTCGGCTTGGCGAGTAAATGAATAATTACCTCTGTATCGTTTGTGGACTTAAATATACTGCCGTGCGCCTCATATTCGTCCCGTAATAATGATGCGTTTATAAGGTTGCCGTTATGCGCCACCGCCACCTGCCCGCGGGAGTACTCGGCCAAAAGCGGCTGACAATTTACGGCCGTGCTTGAGCCTGTCGTCGAATACCGAACATGACCGATCGCTATCGGATTAGACAGTTTTTTTAAAATACCGCTGCCTGAACGAAACACCCTCCTGACCATACCCATCCCGGCATAGCATTGAATCAATTCACCGTCACTTGAGGCAATTCCCGCCGATTCCTGACCACGGTGCTGAAGGCTGTGCAGGCCGAAATAGGCCTTATGAACAGCCTCGGGGTCACCAAAAATGCCAAAAAGACCGCAGTTTTCTTTTTTGTCTGAAGCCATAAAAGGATTGTCAATTGTCAGGCGTGAATTGTCAATTGAAAACCAACAAATGAATTGCTTTTTCTGATTCTCCCGGCAAAATTTTGGCTTTTCGCGCAGTATCACTCGTTAGAAAATTTCTAATCGGCTTTTGCCGGATACATAAATTTGAGTATTCGGCGGACCTTGCCCTCGGCGTTGACATGAGCCAGCACGCTCGAACCCTCAACAAGCAGCACCCCGTCACTGCTGCGAGTAAGCCTGTAGCTGTGCTCAACTCTACCGGCCGTAACCGCCGAGCAATGTGTTTCCAGTTGCAGTTTCTCGTCATACATCGCAGGCCGTCGGTATTTTATACACAACTCAGCCACCACAAATAATACACCCGCTTCTTCGAGGTCTTTGTATGCCAGCCCGTTAGCCCGTAACAGCTCCGTGCGTCCCATCTCAAACCACACGGGATAAACACTGTGGTGAACCACTCCTGCCTTGTCGGTTTCCGCGTATCGCGGCACAATAGTTATCGCATGGCTTTGAATAGTCGTTCGTTCCGGAAAATCCATCTTAAATCCAACTATACTATTAATATCACTAAATACTCTCTCACTGCCTTATCTATAAGCTCATCCAGTGTTTTTCTATCTCTTCCAATGTCTTGCCCTTGGTCTCCGGCAAGAACCGCCAGACAAAACCAACCAGTACAACGCAGAAAATCCCATACAGCCAGAACGGAAAAGCATGATGAAACTTATCGAGCAGCCAGCTATTTTCGTCCATCATAGGAAACGTCTGAGAAACAAAGTAATTCGCCACCCACAGACATACCGTGGCAATAGCCATTGCCCTCCCGCGGATACGGGTCGGGAATATCTCCGACAGGATAACCCATGTTACAGGCCCGACCGAAAGCGCAAAGCAGGCTATATAACCCAGCATGAACAGCAGAACCCACAAATCTGTCTTTTGGCAGTATGCCATCAAGCCCATCCCTAACAGCGAAAGCCCCATCCCCGACGAACCGATAATCATCAAAGGCTTCCGGCCCACTTTGTCCACCGTCCAGATGGCTATAATAGTAAAGCTCAGATTCACCACGCCAACCACTACGGTTTGAAGAAGAGCGGCATTGGTTTCGGAACCCATCTTCTTGAAAATCTCGGTCCCGAAATAAAGGAAAACATTAATACCCGTAACCTGCTGCAGGACCGCTAATACGATACCGATGACCAATACAATTTTCATCCTCGGCTGAAACAACTGTTTAAGCGACCCGCTCTCGTGGGCAATCGCGTCCTTGATTTCCAGTAGCTCGGTTTGAGCGTATTGGGCACCATTAACACGGGTAAGAATTTCCAAAGCCTCCTCACTGCGGTTTTGTTTCGTCAGCCAGCGGGGACTCTCCGGTACAAAGAACAGCAGCACCAGCAACAGCAAGGCCGGCAGCGACTCCGAACCAAACATCCACCGCCAGCCGGACTCCTGGTTCCACATCTGGTCGCCCTGAAGAGAGATAAAATAATTCACAAAATAAACAACCAGAAAACCGCTTACAATCGCAAACTGATTGACCGATACCATCCGCCCGCGAATCTTCGCAGGGCTAATCTCGGCAATATACATAGGTGAAGACATCGACGCCGCCCCAACACCCAGACCGCCGATTATACGGAAAATAATGAAAGCCGTAATACTTTTCGGCAGGGCCGTTCCAACCGCCGAGATGAAAAACAAAATCGCAGAAAGAATAAGCACCTTTTTCCGGCCAAGCCAGTCGCTTAGAACCCCGGCGGCAGCAGCCCCGATGGCACAGCCGACCAGGGCACAGCCCGTCGCCCAGCCTGCCCAGTTCGCATCAAGACTAAAGTGTGTTTTTAAGGGCCCTATCGCGCCGTTAATTACCCCCGTATCATAGCCGAACAACAGCCCTCCCAGCGCAGCGACCATACATACGAGCATTACATATACAATGCTGCCCTTTTCTTCGTTTATAAGCGTGTTGTTCATAGAGTTACTCATTTTAATAATGTACTTGTGTGATTATTCCCGGCAATTCTCAAGAGCGTATTTTAGGGCCCAGTCGATAAACATTGCATGATTATTATTCTTATACGTCCCATCCGAATTTTTACATCGCCCCTGGGCCTCTCTTATCTGCTGAACAATCGGACGGGCCTTACTGCCAAGACCCTGAATCTCGCGTGCGGCGTACAGGATAGTTTCCTCCCGCTGCTCTTCCAGACCTTCAGCCAATACCGGCAAAGCATTTTCACACAGCCCCAGTTTGCACAATGCACCGGCCGATGCAAACCGCACGTTCGGGCTTGAATCTTCCAGCCGTCCGGTTAGCGCCTCGATGACAGGCCTTGCACCGGAACCAAGGACGCTTAGAGCTACGGCTGCCCAGTAACGAACCGCACTGTCAGAATCACTTAACAACCTGATTAGCTTAGGAATATTACTCGGCCCCTTACCAACCAATTCCGCCGCAGCAAAAATACGCCATTGAGGATACTTGCCAATTTGCTGCGCCATTTCATAAGGTGTCGAACCTTCCGAACGAATATGCATCTCAGCCTCCGACAACAATCCCGTATCATGTGTCCCAATCATCCATTGAAGGTGTACCTTGCGCAGCCTCTCAAGAATCCGCCGCGTTTGAGGCAAAGCAGCCAGATTGTTTATTTCATGCCGGTCGGCCAACGTGTCATAAAGCTCCTCAAGCGGCTTGGTCGGTGCCCAGTGTAACTTTTGTACACTTGAGAGCTTTTCTTCAGCAACCGCCCTGAGCAGCTCCTGCATAATCTCGGCCCTGTCCGGATATTCGCTTGGCTGTATATAAGGCAAATGCGGCATATAATTGCGAATATACTTGTAGCGCTTGTCGCGCACACAGCGAGAAAACTCATAAGCTTCGTCAACCCGGCTGGATGCTCCAAAGATATATTCTCTCGGCAGTCCCGCCCCGGCTCCGAGGAACGCCCGGCCCTGCATATAGGCGGGAACGGGCAGCCCTGCCAAATGCAGAACAGTCGGAGCAAAATCGACAAAACTGACTAACCTGTCGGTTCTCCTGCCAGCTCTGAGCGGCGAGAAATTTTGATACCGCCGGGGGAAACGAATGATTAACGGGACATGAAGACCGGAATCGTAAAGTGTTCTTTTGAACCGGGGAATACCCAGGCCGTGGTCTGAGAAAAAGAAAACTATCGTATTATCTGCCAAACCGTCGGCTTCAAGCCGGTTGAGCAAATCGCCGACCTGCTTGTCCATAAAAGTAATCAGGTTGTAATAACGAGTCCATATCTTCCGTACAAACGGAGTATCAGGATAATACGGCGGAAGCGGGATTTTTTTGCCGTCATGGCGTTCTTCCGGTTTTAGCTTCGATGTGTACTTATCAAAAAACTCCTCATCGGAACCGTTAATCTGCCCCTGATGCGTAGAAGTAAAGTTGAACACACTGAAAAACGGCTGACCGGGTTTACGCCTGCGCCAATGAGCGGTATCGCTCGATTCGTCCCAGACATTTACATCTTTGAAGTTATAATCCTTTTTATAATTGTTTGAGCAGTAATAGCCGGCCGCCCGAAGATATTCCGGAAAACACTTTATTTCTCTCGGCAATTTTACATCCGAACGCAGATGCTGCGTACCCGTAGAAGTTGCATAAACACCAGTTACCAGGCACGAACGCGACGGCGCACATACCGGAGCGGTAGCAAATGCCTTTGTATATAGTACGCTTGCCTCAGCCAGACTGTCTATATTCGGCGTTCTGGCGAAAATGTCACCATAACAGCCCAGGTAAGGACTGCTGACGTCTTCACACGTAATCCAGAGGATATTCGGTTTTTCGGCAGGTGCTCTATACACCGTACGCCTGACTGGGCCGCCGCACCCGGAAACAGCAACGCCTGATGCACATAATCCCATCGCTTTAAGGAAATTGCGACGCGTACTTTTGTTCGTGCTCATTTTTTATTCCTCCAAAGTTATGTTGATAAATTCAACACTAATTGCCCGCCGATACTATCTTAAAGTCTCGCAGGCTGCGAACGACAGTACCATCAACTTTAATCAATTCCCCGATAATCTGATACTCTCCAGCCTGCTGCGGAAACTTTTGTTCGAATGTCAATATCTCTCTTCCAAGGGAACCAACTGTGCAATCCTTTGTTTGCTCGGCAATGGTACTGTTACCACGAACAATCCGCAGGCGAACAGTTCCCTTCCATTCCTTATGCAGGTCATTGATAACAAAGACCTTTAACGACCGCTCAGCCCCGCCGGAAATCTCCTCATCCCAGAAATCAAGCATCAATCCTACCGGAGAAAAAGAGTCACGAACATACCGCTCGAAGTTCGGCTCGAAAGTGAGTTTCTCCAGGTCGATGAAGTGGTCGCTCGTCGCGCCGCCTTCAGGCCGGGGCTTGTCACCGGCCCGGGAATACCCCAACCCGCAGAAGTGCAGCACACCGGCACATTCGCGATGACACCGCCAGAATTCGGTAAGGGCCGCCAGATAACGCGCATAAAGCAGTCGCCTCTGTTCTATGGTCGAATTTGGCCCGAGCAAACTGTCATACACCTTATTTGTTAAACATGTTGTCGTACCATCACGATTAAGCCACAACCACGCATACTCATTGATTATAATCGGAAGCTTAAATTCTTTCTGGGCATCTCTCACACGGGGCCTGCCGGAGGTATTGGCCAAATCTGACAAATGAAAATCTCCACTGCCCCATTGAATCTTGCTAAAAAGATACGGATGAGATTCAAGATAGTCAGTGCCGCTCTCAGGTGCCGCCCAGCCGTTATCCCACGGCCGATTGGACAAATCCAGATGCCGAACTGCGCTCAAAGCTTTGCCCGTCTCTTCAGTTATACTCTCATTCTGCGCGTCCCAGATAACCACGCAGGCATGGTTCCACCGTTCGCGCATCCATTCGGTATATTCCGGAATTATCTTCTCGCTCTTGGGATTTTCCGGCGCTTTACTGAGCAGCCAGATGGGAAACTCATCCTGAATCAAAAATCCCTCCTCGTCGGCGATTTCATACCATAGTTCAGGTGGAAAACCGATACAGTAACGAATCGAATTCCAGTGCATACTCTTGAACTTGCGATGAAGCCGGCGGACCCAATCTCTACGCCAGGGCTTATCGCCTCGCTCTGCATCCTCAAGGAAACGATATGCGCACACATTCGTCCCGCGCATAATATACGGCTTGCCGTTCAGAACAGCCCGGCCGCTTTCCTTATCAAACCGAAACGACCGCATCCCAAACCGAACACGAATACAATCCTCGCCTGTACTCAGCTTCAATTCATATAGAAAAGGATTCTCAGGAGTCCATAGCTTGCAGTTTTCTATTGGGATACTGGTGTTAAGCTTTGTTGTCCCAAACGAAAAAGCAACGCCACTGCTTTCTACTGAGCCGACGAGTTTGCCTGTACTTACTTCCGTTACTTCGTATGAGACGGAACCGTATCCAGAGCCGGCGGGCCCTTGCACTTCCGTCACAACCCGGACCTTGTTTTGAGAAATATCCGGAACGGTTTGCACGTTCACAATAAACGGCTTGCCTGTCAGAATCAGCTCAACCGAATCATAAATACCGGGGATATACAGATACTTCTCGAAGTCCCAGCCTCCCGGCATACCTTCCGGCAAACTCTCACGGTCGGCACCCACCCGCACGATTAGTTCATTTTCTCCGCCTGAACCCTTAAGAAATTTCTTCACCTCCAGCAGAGCCGGCGTAAAGCATGGCAGATGCTCACCCACCAACTCGCCGTTAAGAAATACCTTCGTTCCGTACTTTGCCTTGTGAATCTTTAATATTGCAACATCCGGAATCTTTCCTTTGACAGTAAATGTCCGCCGATACCAGAACGCCCGGCGCTTTTCATTTTTTTTCCCGACCTCTTCGAAAGCTGGCCTGGCCATATCGACAAGCCCCGGTACCGGTACCTTATGCCCGAAGCTGTCCGGCATTGAATCCATCGGGCCTTGTGCTATCTCCCATGTACCATTCAAATCGATGATGTGTCTCGGGCCGGTATCTTTAGTATTGGTTTTACTTTCACCATGACAGCCGCCCCACACAAATAACGATATCACAAAAAGAATTAGCAACAATCGTCTAAGCATTTTAGATTCCTTTCTCTGATATTATACTGCTTTTATTTTGTCACTTTTCTACCCAGCGCTCCGAACATCGCTAATACGTTTTCGACCGGCGTATTGCACTGAATATTGTGGATAGTGCTGAATACAAAACCCTTCTTGGCATTGAATATCTCGACCCGTTCGGCAACCTGCTTGCGCACCTGCTCAGGCTCGCCGAATGGCAGCACCTGTTGAGTATCCACGCCGCCGCCCCAGAAAATTATCCTGCCGCCGTATTTCTCTACCAATAGCTTTGGATCCATACCCTTTGCCGAGGTCTGGATGGGATTTAGAATATCGAAGCCCGCCTCTATGAATCCCTCAATCAGCGGCTCACATCCTCCGCAGCAGTGTTTCATTGTCTTCCATTTAGTGTGGGTGTGAATCCAGTCGTTGAGCTTTCTGCTGAACGGCAGATAAAGCTCTTTATAAGTATCCGGGCCGCAGAATAATGTATTCTGTGCCGCCAGGTCTGTCCCGTCCAGCCATACGGCATGTATTCTGTTACCAACAGCCTGGTAAATCCGCTCAAGATTCTTGATTGCGATTTCCGTCTGGCCTGCAAAAACCTCTTTAACATATTCTCTTCGCGAAACCGTGCTGATATACCACTCTTCAATATCACGAATTCCTTTCGGATGTTTCAGAAAAGCCGCCGGCACCAGCGCTATATCCCCGAAAGCCGTCCCCGGAAGTCCTGTTGTAATCGCAAGGTCGGTATTGTCATAAAGCTCGCGTGCCCACTGTTCATAAATTTTTAAATCTTCTTCGCTGAGCAATGCAAAATCCTCAAGATTATCAGCCGGGTCGAGCCTGGCCTCGTCAATCGGCCCCTGGCGAATAATGTCATCAAAATAGAACCCGCCTTTCGGCATCCGCCCTGACGGCGGTACTGTTTTATCACCCTGCGGGTACTGTAGAATATCACCGTTAGCTTCCGGCTCGGTATTGAACTTCTCCGGCACCAGTACATCCGTACCGTCAAAGGTCCTCCATGGTTTCCAGTCCGTATTCGCAAAACCAAAATGGTTCTTCGGCCCCGGCAGGTTCACCGTGTCAACCACCAACATCTCCCGCAAATCAGCCGCAACTTCACCAAGCATTTGATAAGGCTCGACAACCTTAACCGGAGTCCCGGGCTTATCCAGACCGAGTGCACGGCGCAGATTCGCGATAACACTGACGTGAGCGCCTGTGCCGAGCGTACCGCCTAAATCCACAGGAACACGGTCCACAGGTTCGTAATTTAGCGCCTTGAGCACCCGTTCTCTGCCGGTCATCACCTTGTTATCAGAATTATTGTCCATAAAAATCTCCCATACCAGTTATCAAAGTATGCC
>JABMRO010000483.1 GCA_013202635.1 Planctomycetota bacterium | reverse complement strand
TTATGACACGCAACAAAATCAGCTTTGCTCACAAGGTAAGGCCTTTGGATAGGCTGTTCGCCAAACCGTAAATGTGATGTCGTCATTGCACCGGCTTTTCTGGAATCATAGACAAAGTAAGCCTGGGCATAATTATCCGTTAGCTCACCGATAATTTTAATAGAGTTTTTATTCGCACCCACTGTGCCATCGGCGCCAAGCCCAAAAAACATGCCGGATAAAAGTTTTTTACCGGCAATCTCAAAAGATTCATCAACATCCAGGCTGGTATTGGTTACATCGTCAATTATGCCTACCGTAAAACCATTTTTGGGTCTTGTTGCATCAAGATTATCAAAAACGGCCTTCACCATAGCAGGCGTGAAGTCCTTTGAGCCAAGTCCATATCGTCCGCCTACAACAATTGGATACTTCTTGAAAGCCGTCTTACCCGCATACATAGCCTCGCCAATAGCTGTGCGAACGTCCAGATACAACGGCTCACCAATAGAACCCGGCTCTTTTGTTCTGTCCAATACTGCTATCTTCTTTATGGTTTTCGGCAAGGCGGCAATAAAGTGCTCGATGCTGAACGGCCTGTAGAGTCGTACCTTTAAAATCCCTACTTTTTCTCCTTTTGAGGCCAGGAAGTCAGCCGTCTCATGAGCGGTTTCGGCACCTGAGCCCATTATAATAATAACCTTCTCGGCGTCTTCCGGCCCGACATAATCGAACAAATGATATTGCCTTCCAACCAGTTTGGCGAACTTATCCATTGTATCCTGAACAATTTTCGGAACAGCTAAATAATATTTGTTCACCGTCTCTCTGCCCTGGAAGTACACATCCGGATTTTGCGCTGTGCCGGAAATCATCGGCCGGTCAGGTGACAGCGCCCTGGCCTTATGCCCGGCAACTAATTCGTCATCAATCATCGCTCGCATATCATCAAATGTCAATTCCTCAACCTTCTGAACCTCATGGCTGTTCCTAAAACCATCAAAGAAATGCAGGAAAGGTATCTGAGAGGCCAGCGAAACTTGTTGAGCAATAAGCGATAAATCCATTATCTCCTGAATACTGCATGAACAAAGCATTCCAAAGCCGGTCTCACGACAGGTCATCACATCAGAATGGTCACCGAATATCGAAAGTGCCTGACAGGCCAATGAACGAGCTGAGATGTGAAAAACGGTAGGAAGCAGTTCACCGGCAATTTTGTACATATTGGGAATCATCAGTAAAAGCCCCTGTGAGGCGGTAAAAGTGGTCGTCAAAGCACCGCTCGCCAATGCCCCATGCACAGCCCCGGCCGCACCGGCTTCCGACTGCATCTCAGTTACCGAAGGAATTGTTCCCCATATATTAGGCTGACCTTTGGCCGTCTTGGCATCAGCCATTTCGCCCATAGATGAGCTTGGAGTAATCGGATATATTGCAATAACTTCATTCGTAGCGTGGGCCACATATGCTGCTGCTGTATTACCGTCAATCGTAACCATTTTGCGTTTCTTCATACTTTCTCCATATTTTGTAACTTTATATCTATTAACTACTTAGCTCATATTCATACATCTCAACGAATCATCTAAGCATCATACAGAGCTTCCCACAAAGCCCATCAACCTATCTTGTACAGGCAATAATATCGGTCTATATACAGTACTCGGTACACCGATAAAACATCCTTATACACCTTTTTACTGAAATAAGCAATATAAAATTCTGTCAGGATTTACCGGCCATTTTGGATGAAATCACTAAGGAAGGTCCGCTTTGCTATTTGTCGAAATGAGGGCTGATAAACACCTTCAGAAGCCGCTTAAATACCCATTTTTTTGCAAATTTTTCTTGCTTTATCCGGAGCATTTGTATATAATACTTCTTAAGGGATTTTGTAAAATCTAATACTGTAAAAAATGCTTTTTGGGAGGAGCGAGTCATGAAAAAGCTGTATTCGAGTGCGCTGGTCTTTTTTGTACTTGGTTCAGTCTTAATCCAGGGTAGTATTTTCGGGAACCAAATCTTTGAAGAGGGCCTGCCCCGCGTGGGCCAGAAG
>JABMRO010000482.1 GCA_013202635.1 Planctomycetota bacterium | reverse complement strand
CTTCAGTTGTTCTGTTTCGTTTCCTATGCAGATATGCAAAGTGATTTTGCCGACCCTCCTGTAAAATTTCTGCCCAGACCTCTGTGGTTCTGGAACAATACCGAAGTAACTGTCGATGTCATTCATGAACAGATGAAGAAATCGAGAAATCTCAGTAAATACGGGGGATTCGGGATACTTCCCTTCGGTAAAAGTTTTAGTCCGGACTACCTCACAGAAGAATATTTTGCTGTTTATGGTGCAGCTTTGGAAAAAGCACGCAAACTGGGTATGACTATGTCACTCTATGATGAATATGGTTTTCCCAGCGGTTCGGCAGGTGCGAGGAACTCTCGTGATACCAGCCTTTTCAATGAAAAATATCCAGAATTAACCATCAAGCGACTTGATAAGCACGAGGAATATGTCACAGGCCCCATGGTATATGAAAAGACTGTCCCAGCGGGGAATATTATGAGTATTGTGGGTATGAATACGATAACCAGAGAAAGGGTGGATATAACCAGGAAAATAAGCAAAGGAGTGCTTCGGTGGAATGTTCCATCGGGTAGATGGAATATAATGTTTTTCATTTGTGTCAAAGATGGTTATCCCAGTTGTGATTATCTCGACCCCGAGGCTGTGGACAAGTTCATTGAAATGACCCATCAGGCTTACTATGACCGATTCAAGGACTATTTCGGGACGACAATCGATTCGACCTTTTACGACGAACCTACCTTATACCGTGCCGAGGGACGGACCTGGACCGACAAATTCAATGAGAAATTTGAAGCAAATTATGGTTTTAATCCCAGAGCCTATTATCCGGCCTTATGGTACGACATCGGGCCCGAAACCCAGGCCGCAAGGAATTACCTCTTTGGCTTTCGAACAGAACTGTATTCTACAGGTTTTCCGAAGAGGATACAGGACTGGTGCGATAAACACGAGATTGAAACGACGGGGCATCAGGACCAGGAGGAAGTCATCAATCCCGTCAGCGTTTCAGGTGACCTGATGAAGTGCTTCAAATATCAGGCGATTCCCGGCGTAGATAAAATCGGCGGAAACCGCCCCGCAGAGAGAATATACAAGGTCATCAGCTCCTCGGCGTACAACTGGGACATGACACTTGTTATGTCCGAAACTTATGGAGCTATGGGCAATCTTAGCTGGGCCGATATTTATACTGTTGCCATGGAACAATATACCAAGGGCATTAACATGCTAATCCCTCATGCGGTTTGGTATGACGATAAGAATGTCATATTTAAGCCGGAGCTGTCGTACCGCAGTCCGATTTATGCCGAAGGACTACCGGAATTCAATACCTACATTTCCAGACTCAACGTGATGCTTCAGAACGATGGGAGGCATGTATCTGATATCGCAGTACTCTATCCTATCGCCACTCTTCAGGGCAGCCATCACATGGATGGACCGCTTGGCTTTTATAAAGGCGGTGTAACCGTACCGGAGGCTGATTACGTGGACGTTGGCGAACTGCTGATTGCAGGAGCGGGTAGAGACTACACATTCATCCACCCTGAGGTGTTAGATGACAATTGCATAGTAGAAGGAAATGAGCTTGTTCTGCAAAACAAGATTCACGCCGAACGGTTTAAAGTCTTTGTCCTTCCCGGCCACAAAACCATCCAATGGAGTAATCTTAAGAAGATAAAGGAATTTTACAATCACGGGGGTAAAGTAATTGCTACCGGACAGTTGCCATTCAAATCGGCGGAATTCGGGCATGATGGGGATGTGGTTCGTACTATAAAAGCGATGTTCGGGGCCAAAGCATACCGAATATCTCAAAACACTGCAACTGATTTGGATATAAAGAAGAACAGGAAGGGTGGTATAGCAATTCGCCTTAACAGCCTGAATGCAGCAACCTTGCGAAAAGCGCTGGATGTCGCCGTTGATGTTTATGATGTAGAGTTTGAAGACAATAAAGTGTTGCGATATATCCATAAAATCATAAATGAGACGGATGTTTACTTGTTTGCCAATATCAGCGAAACTCAAATTGAAACAAATATAAAACTGAGGGGACTTATGGAGCCGGAGGTCTGGAATCCGCATACAGGTAAAATTATCAAACTTGAGCATTCCCATGAAAAGGAAGCCGGTTATGACATCAGCAGGATAAGGTTGACTTTGCCGCCTGTGAAATCAGTTTTTATTGTCTGCAAAAAAGCAGACTTTCAGACAGGAGATGGTTTATGAAACGAAATAATTCTTTCGCTCTGAGATGTGGGGCCTTAGCGCTGTTATTAAT
>JABMRO010000481.1 GCA_013202635.1 Planctomycetota bacterium | reverse complement strand
GTGTCTTCAGCCACGGCGATGTCATCAACGTAAAGCGTTCTGTGCGAGCCATCCCACACCAGACCTATACGGTGCCAGTTACCATCAGTGATGATTGTTTGCGACAGCAGTTCGTTGGCGCCCTGGCCAGTACCCTTTAGCTCGGTCATCAAGTTTCCCTCTGATGGGTCCGCGCAGAGCCATCTCGACCCGCCCATTTGCGACAAAACGGCTTGGCCCGGAGCACCGCCTTTGATCCATGCTAAAACGCTGAACGGACTTTTTGCTGGATCGAGTATTGGGTTGGTGATAACACAGTCATCTACACCATCCAACTGAAGCGCACCATCCACTTGCCCGCCACTTGGCTGCCAGACCGGGCCACCAATGACATAAGCATCGTTGTCACCAGCGCTGCTGTCCTGGGCGATGATGCCTTCTGCCTCATCCAGTGCCCAGTGTGCGACCAGCGTAGGGTCGTCCACTTCCTCAAATAAATGTTCAGCAAGGACGATAAGGTCATGAACATCTACTATGCCGTCTCCCCAGGGCATCGGGCCAATATCATACAATGGCTCATCTGTGTGCCAGTGGTCGATCATCATGCACATGTCTGCACAATCCACAATTCCGTCGCCGTTGAAGTCAACGACGAGAGGATTTGGGTCATATTCTTCTATCGTCCCATAAGCTGTCCCACCTGACGACACTGTAGATATACCCCCAATGACATAGATCTTCCCATCCACCACGCTGGTGCGAGGACCTACTCTTGGGGTGGGCATGTCCGGTGCTGTTGTCCAGGTATCCGTCGCCGGGTCATAGACGTCCACGGTGGCTATACCCTGGTAGATAGAGCCTCGGTCTCCCCCGATGACATAGATCTTCCCATCCAGCGCGCTGGTGGACAAGTCCGTTCTGGGCGTTGGCATATCGGCCTTCCGGGTCCAGGTGTTCGTCACCGGGTCATACTCGTCGATCCTCCGAACAGTTCCTTCACCGCCAATGGCGTATATCTTCCCATCTACCAGGCTAGTGGAAGCAGTACTGATGGAACGTGGTATGTCGCCCGGCGGGTCCAGGTGTCCGTGGCCGGCTCATACACTTCCAGTGTCAGAATTCTAACGCACCAAGGGCACGAAGTCGCCCCGCCAAAGACGTAGATCCTGCCATCCACCACGTTGGCGGAATGGAAGCCTCTTGCCGTGGGTATCTCAGACTTTGTGGTCCAGGTATCCGTGGCCGGGTCGTACTCTTCCACCGTCGAAAAAGTCTTTGCCCCCGGATAACTCCCGCCTGAAGCGTCAATACCGCCGATGGCATAGATCTTCCCATTCACCACGCTGGTGGATAATCCCTGTCTTGCGGTGGGCATTTCAGACTTGGTGGTCCAGGTTTCCGTCGGCGGGCCGTATTCTTCCACGGTACGCAACGCCGCAGAACCATAACCAGATGCACCCCCGATGGCATAGATCTTCCCGTCCACCACGCAGGTGGACAACTCCCATCTTCCCGTGGGCATGTCGGCTCTTGTTGCCCAGGTGCCCTCTGCTGCCAGACTCACGGAAGCCAGGCCCAACGCCAAAGCCAATACGAGTGAAATTGTCTTTTTCATCTTACAGCCTTTTTAAAGTGTTAATATTTTCACGCCGCACACTGTGCGCATTTTTAAGAGCTAAGACATATCTGGATGAAAATCTTGCTGATTGAACTCCATTCGGATTATCTAATCCAAATGGCTTATGATATAAAAGCATTATAACAACTGCATTCTCATTTTCAAGAAAAAAGCCGAAAAAATAACATGAAATATCCGGTGGCTAAATATTGGCCATTAGCTAAATTTCACTTGACAAATCAGCAGTGGTTAACTATTTAAGCTGTTTCTTTATTGTTTGTATTTAGTTTTTTTGAAGAATTTAGGAGTTATTAAGAATGTTACCAGTGAAGAAGACAAGTAAGTGCAGAACACGTACTCGCCGCAGCCATCATCGTTTGAAGGCCGTGAACTATTCTGTCTGCAAGAAATGTGACCAGGCCAAGCTGCCTCATGCTGCGTGTGAAAACTGCGGCTACGTTAATCCGAAAATAACCTTGAAGCTCGGGAAAGAAGAAAGCAAATAATGCGGATAGCGATTGATGCAGTCGGAGGCGACAACGCTCCGGATGAGATTATAGCCGGCGTGCTGGAGTCGATTGAGGAGCTTGATAAAGGCGATGAGTTGATACTTGTCGGGCCCGAGGACATAATTGAATCGCAGTTAAAGTCTCGGAAGTGCCCTAAAAGTGTGGTTACAATTGTCCATGCTCCGGACATTATCGGTATGGCCGATGTGCCGATAGAGACTCTGCGAAAGAAACCCAAAAGCTCAATTGCTGTCCTTGCGAAATTGGCGAAAAGAGGGCAGGCTGATGGGGTCATTTCCGCCGGAAATACCGGGGCCTGTGTTGCGGCCTTCCAAATGAGGATGAGGAACCTGCCGGGCGTTAATCGTCCCGGGATAGCTGTGGTATTTCCCACTCCCGAAGGCCCGGTAGTAATATGTGATGTTGGCGCCAATATTGCCTGTAAGCCGATGAATCTTTATCAATATGCTGTGATGTCAAAGGTGTATTCAAAACATTTGCTTGGGATTGAAAATCCAAGGATTGGGATTATGAGCATCGGCGCAGAAGATGCAAAGGGCAATGAAATCGTCAAGAAGGCCAGGGAGCTGATGAAAGACGACCCGAATATGAGCTTCGTCGGAAATATCGAAGGAAGAGATATTTTTGAGGGTACCTGTGAGGTTGTAATCTGCGAAGGTTTTGTGGGGAACGTGATTCTCAAACTTACCGAAGGTCTTGTTGACGGTCTGTTTAAGGCGATAAAGCACGAGCTTATGGAGGAGAAACTTCGACTTGTTATGAAGTTTAAGCCCGTGATGAAAAGAATCTATACTAAATATGACTATAACACGTATGGCGGAGCGCCATTGTTAGGCGTTAACGGCACAGCGCTTATCTGTCACGGTTCAAGTAAAAGCAGAACCATAAAAAATGCAATTTTAGCTTCCAAAAGATTATACACAGAAAAAATAAACGACAAGATAGTTGAATGCCTTTCGGAAACTTGCGTAAGGATTCCTGATGAGTAAGCTGATTAGCGAGAAGTCCCCCTACCGTGCAGTCATCACCGGTTACGGTTCATTTGCGCCGGAAAAAACGCTGACGAATGATGAACTTGCAAAGATGGTAGATACGTCGGATGAATGGATTACCACGCGGACCGGCATCAAAGTTCGTCATATAACCACCGAAGAAGAAAGCACGGCGTTTTTAGCTACGGAAGCAGCCAAAATTGCTTTAGCCGAGGCAAAACTTAAGGCCCGTGATGTCGAACTTATCATTGTGGCTACTATTACTCCCGAGA
Organism: Planctomycetota bacterium; assembly: GCA_013202635.1. GTDB lineage: Bacteria > Planctomycetota > Phycisphaerae > Sedimentisphaerales > Anaerobacaceae > NIOZ-UU13. The sequence continues at coordinate 1,280 of JABMRO010000481.1, read as the reverse complement.
TGGTTTTTCCATCGACGGCGTCATTCGTGCAGAGGGCTTTAAAAGCAAAGCAATCGTGGGTATTCGATTTATCGGCTGCGTGCAGCGGTTTTTTATATGGCCTTTCAATAGTTCAGCAGTTTATAGAAAGCGGTCGACATAAAAATGCCCTTTTAATTGGTGCTGAGACTTTGACCAAAATTACCGACTGGACCGACCGGAAAAGCTGTATTCTTTTTGGGGACGGTGCCGGGGCGATGGTTCTTGAACGAGGGGACGATAAAGGCTCAGGTATATTATATAGCACCCTGCATTCGGACGGAGACTGCTGGGAAGCATTGAATTGCCAGGCGTACGGTTCCCGGCACCCGGCGAACAAACCATTGGAAGACCCGAAAAAGACCTATATGCAAATCAACGGCAGACAAGTATATCAGCAGGCCATTCGGCGAATTGTTGAAACTGTTACCAATTGTCTGGAGCACTGTAATTTGACTATGGATGACATCTCTATGATGATATCCCATCAGATGAATGCAAGAATTATCGAGTCTGCTTCGAAACGGTTAAATATGCCCCCGGAAAAGGTTTTTGTAAATATCAGCGAGTACGGCAATACTTCAGCGGCCTCCGTGCCAATTGCCTTCGATGAGTGCGTCAGGATGGGAAAAATCAAACGAGGCGATATTATCATTTTAGTCGCTTTCGGTGCAGGCTTGACCTGGGGAGCAAATATAATTGAGTTTTAAGCTTCTCGAATGGAACATTTTGTCTTATACTGTGAGCAAATCCGGGTTTTCGGCTCTTTTTAAGGCACAGAAAGCTAAGATAATAACATAAGTGACTGAAGGAACTTAACAATATATGAATTTTAACAAGATGCCAACACTGCGTATAGGTGACATGGAAGTTGAAATACCAATTGTCCAGGGAGGGATGGGCGTCGGCATTTCCTTATCAAATTTAACCTCAGCCGTAGCAAACGCCGGCGGTATTGGAGTTATTGCCACACCTGGAATCGGTCAGTTTGAACCCGATTATCACACAAATCCCAGAGAAGCAAACAAAAGGGCCTTGCAAAACGAAATAAGAAAAGCAAAGGCCAAGACAGGCGGGATTATCGGCGTAAATGTAATGGTGGCCCTTTCAAATTTTGACGACCTTGTGCAATGTGCTGTGGATGAAGGGGTGAATGTGCTCTTTCTCGGCGCAGGACTTCCATTAGGGCTTCCTGAGACACTACCGCTCGATAGGCTGGATAAGCTCAAAACGAAGTTTGCCCCTATAGTGTCTTCCGCCAG
>JABMRO010000480.1 GCA_013202635.1 Planctomycetota bacterium | reverse complement strand
TTACCATACTGAGCGAAAAATCATAAATAAGGATTAGACTTCTGTAAAATTGTCTCATTTGCGCGTTCAATGCCGGGAAAACAGGCCCCCGCGAAACGCGGGGCAAGCCATGCCGATGGCGTGGTAAAATTCTTGCCTGCCCCGCTTTGCGGGGTTTACCCCGCCAAGGAGGGGCCTGTTATTCAAGAGCCTTGCTCGTGCAACGCAGCCAAGCCTGCCCGCGCCGCGTGTCGGCCAGGGAATGACTGCGCTCCTGCTATTTTGCAGAAGTCTAATGGATTGGAGAATGGATTGAATACGATCATGAGAAAGCCGATTATTGCGGGGAATTGGAAAATGAACAAAACCGTCTCTGAGGCGGTTGATTTTGTTGAGGCAATCAAGCGGGACCTGGCCGATATCAAAGGGGTTGATGTTGTGGTCTGTCCCCCGTTTACCGCCTTGCAGGCGGTTGGCAATGTCATTGCCGGAACTGCGATTGGCCTGGGCGCGCAAAACATGCATTGGGAGAAATCGGGCGCGTTTACCGGCGCCGTGTCTGCTGGAATGCTTCGTGAATTGTACTGCCATTATGTTATTATTGGGCACAGCGAGCGGCGAAGCCTGTTCGGCGAAACCGATAGCGACGTTAATCGCAAGGTCAAGACGGCGCTCGCGAGCAATTTGCTTCCCATCGTCTGCGTGGGTGAGACGCTGAAGCAGCGGAAGGCGGGTAAAACAGAATCTGTTCTCAAAACTCAGATCGAAAAAGGTTTGAAGAATATAGAAAAAAAAGAGTTGAAGAGCCTGATAACCGCGTATGAGCCTATCTGGGCGATTGGAACCGGTGTGACTGCTACCCCTGATCAGGCCCAGCAGGGACATCAGTTTATCCGCGGCCTGTTGAAAGGCATGTCGGATGAAAAGACATCTCAGTCCATTCGGATTCAGTATGGCGGCAGTGTGAAGCCTGAGAACGCAGGTGAGCTTTTTCAGCAGCCGGATATTGACGGCGGATTGATTGGCGGCGCATCATTGGACGCCGACTCGTTTGTGAGAATTGTAAAGTCGGTCCTCTGTGCGGGATAACACTGGAAAGAAATCTTATGATTATCTTAAAGACCGTTCTTATTGTTGTCGAAATTCTTTGTGGTCTGTTACTTATCGGGGTGATCCTTTTGCAGAAGTCAAAGGGACAAGGGCTTGGCCTGGCATTTGGCGCGGAAATGGGGGAGTCTCTGTTTGGCGCACAGGCCGGAAATGTTTTAGTTAAAGTGACGATCTGGGTTGGTGTGATTTTTCTTCTGAATACGACAATTCTGGCTAAAATCTATACCAGGGATCAGGCCCGTTCACTCATGGAGAAAGTCAGTTCGCCGGCGCCTATCGAACGGACTTCTCGACCTGTACAGCCTGGCGCGGTTGCGCCGGCGCCTTATTCAGAACCTGCTTTTCCGGTTCAACCGGCCAGCCCTCCGTCTGAAGGTCCTGTTCAAGAGGTTGAACCACAGGGACAACCGGGTTCTTGAGCACTGCTATGGCCTTGTTGCGTCTAACTATTCTGCCCCGTTCGATTCTCATCGGCGGTTTTTTTTGTCTGCTGACCTTCGGAACAGGATGCGGGCATCAAACCGGCATGAACAAGACAGAGCCTTCTGGTGAAATCACCTACTATGGTATAGCCGGCCGGATCCGTGGTTTTGATCCGATTAAGGCAGGTGATGTGGCTAGCGCTATGGCAATCAGCAAGGTTTCTGAGGGACTGCTTCAATATTCGTATTTGATTCGGCCTTACTGCGTCGAGCCGTGTCTCTGTGAGTCCATGCCTGATGTTTCGGAGGATGGGCTGGTTTATACGTTTGCTATAAGACGAGGCATCTATTTTCAGGATGACCCGTGCTTTACAGCGACAAATGGAAAAGGCCGTGAACTCGTTGCCGAGGATTTTGTCTATTCCATTAAGCGGGTGGCTGATGTCAAGAACACCTCTACGGGCTACTGGGCGTTTAATAATCGAATTATGGGGCTGGATGAATTCCGCTCCGCCTCCAAATCCGGAGATACTCCGACCGATTATGACCGCCCCGTGGAAGGGCTTCGGGCCACTGACCGTTACACGTTACAGATCAGGCTGGAACGCCCTTATCCGCAGTTGCTGTGGATTCTGACGATGCATTATGCTTTTGCGGTTCCGCGTGAAGCAGTTGAGTATTACGGAAAGGACTTTGTCAATCATCCGGTTGGCACTGGTCCTTTTCGGCTGGTTTCCTGGAAGAAGAACTACCGCCTGGAGTTCGAGCGCAACCCTAAATGGGCTGAGACAGGCCGTATCGAACGATATCCGACAAAAGGCGCTCCAGGCGATGCAGAAGAGGGACTGCTGGCAGATGCCGGCAAGCCCATACCCTTTATCGATAGGATAGTACAGTATGTGATCGATGATTCATCCACGCTCTGGCTGATGTTTCTGACCGGGCAACTCGAATTTTCCGGTATCTCACGGGACAACTGGGATGCCGTTATTACGCCGGAAAAAACGCTTGCTCAGACTCTTCTGAGCCGTGGTGTTTGTATGTATTCGACGCCTGCTCTTAACACTTACTATATCGGATTCAATCTGGAAGACCCCGTGGTTGGCAAGAACACGCGTCTGCGCCAGGCTCTGACGTGCGCTTTCAATAGCGCGGAGTACATTAAGTTCTACAATGATCGGATCATTCGCGCAAAAGGACCTATTCCGCCCGGTGTTGCCGGATATGACAAAAAGCCTTCGCCATACCCGTTTGACCTGGAACGCGCCAGGCAACTGCTGGCCGAGGCGGGCTATCCGGATGGAAAGGATCCACAAACAGGCCGGCGTCTTAAACTCTCGATCGATGTGGGTAACGCAAATGACCCCGAGGTACGCGCATCAATTGAACTGATAGCTGATTTTATGAACAAAATAGGTGTACTGCTTGAGCCGGTTTATAACAACTGGCCGTCGTTTCTGGATAGACTCGATCGGCGCCAGGTGCAATTATACAATCTTGGGTGGGTGGCCGATTATCCTGATGCAGAAAACTTTCTTCAACTTTTCTACGGCCCCAACAGTTCGCCTGGTCCTAATCACAGCAATTATGATAACAGTGAATACAATGCCTTATATAAGCAGGTCCGCGTAATGCAGGATTCACATGAGCGCATCGCGCTTTACCGGAAAATGGCGGATATC
>JABMRO010000479.1 GCA_013202635.1 Planctomycetota bacterium | reverse complement strand
GTCATCGGCAATGCACTTGCCATTGTCAGTGTCGAATATCATCGAATCTGCGGGGCCTGGCCAGACTCTTCGACTGAGGTTTGCTTCGAGTGCCTTGATTTTCCGGGCTACCTCGACCGCCAGTTCCCGCGTACCCTCATTCGGCTTGCCCGTCCAGCCGTAGAGTTCCGCTATGCGGTACAGGTCGCCCCGCTGCGTGCTTATGGTGCTGCCGTCAGGCAATTCTACATCACAACCATCAGACTCGGCCCACCAGCCAACAGAATAAGGCCGTGCTGAACCCCAGTCGAACGACCTGTCTATTCTCCAGGTACGTGGCACATCGAACGGTTGCACGATATGTCTCTTGGGGTCCCAGACGTCGCCGAACATGCCGCCGGCTACAATATCCCAATCGCCCAAGAGCCATGCCTGACGTTTCGCGCCCGTCTGGGCTTTCAGGTTCTTCAGATACTCCGGATCGTTTTCGAGCAGGTGAGTATTTTCCCATATCTCGCCGTGTATGGCTACACGCTCTCTGCCCTGTTCGTCCTCGATGACTACGCCTCGGGGCATGGGTGAAATGAATCGCGCCTTGACCCAGTGGTGGCCAACTCCCCAGGGATTGCAGGTGGCCCGATAGTGGCGAGGCATACCGGGATGCGCCGACCGGCAAATTGACAGCATGGCAATATACAAATCATCGTTAGGCCAACTCGTCAGTTCTTCCCAACCGATCCAAGGGTATCCGTGGCCGTGATAGCTGTCGTAGTCGCTTACCTTCTTTGCTGTGCGGAAAAACATCTTTTCGCCATCGGGGAAAATCCATTTATAGTCACCTTTGGAGGCTATGAACTTCGCTCCTGGAAAAATCCGCGGGAACCATTTCCTTGATTTCTCGACAATGTCGTCAAATTCCTTGTACTCGCGGCGAAACAAAATGCCCTTCCACTCGGTTTGAAAGCCCCTGCCAACAAATTGAGCAAAGTCCATCAGCAAAGCATCCGTCTTGCCCGGCCCGCGAGTACCTTCGTACAAAGTCTCGTAAATCGGGCTGCTCAGGAAAAGCTCCTGGCTTCCGGGGTGTGGTTGCCAAATCACCTTTGGTTCAGTTTTGATTTCTGCTGTCGCTATCATTTTTGTGGTGTTCTTCCGACTGTTTTCTCCATTTTTTCGGGTCCATTTGCCCGCCGATAAGCATTACTCCGCAACCTTCCGGGAACTTGTGTGACAGATTCTCCGTAAAGTCCGCTTCGCTCTTGCCCAACAGGTCTGAGGCTTTGAGCCTATCCTTCGCATCCTCGCTTGTATCCCGCATCATCTTCGTCCAGAACGATTGCCGCTCCTGTCTGTCGGCAATATCCTTCGCTCTGACCTCAGTGTCCTGTCGATTCCGGATTGCTTCGAGAATGTGACTTTTTGTGACCAGTCTTCTCGCATAGTCGTAGGACAGTCCAGCCTTCTCGGCGGCCTCTTTGATATCACCAGCATAGCAGTCGATGAGCCGTTGCTGCTTAATGGTGAACTGTCTGACAGCAGATTTCTTCTTAACTGCCTTCTTAGTCGTTTTCTTCTTTGGACGCTTAGAAGTTCGCTGTTTATCAGGTTTTTTTTTAGATTTAGTCTTATTCATAAATCAACTTTCCTGCGTAGTACAGTTAACTATCTTAATTCGTTGTGCCTGTAAATATCTACGCATTTAACCTGCTTGTTCTCTGGAGTAGCGTTAAATGGCCTTCTGTGGCGCCAGAATTTAACCTGTAGGGTCTTTGAACCTGCATTACCCATTATTGGTTTCAATCTCCGTAACAACGACAATAACCTCAGTTTCAAGCTCGCCATTTTTATTAGCAAACGGTCTGTACTGAAACAGGGGGCAGGTTACGATACTACATTCCCCAATCTCGGCGTTATTCCAATTCATACAGTCCTGACACTTGGCGGTTACGGCCGCCTTCATACTTTTACGCTGGAGTGCCTTAATCCATTTCTTACGAAATGCGCCCTTGTATAAATTAGGGATATTACTATGCCCTTGCCTAAGCTGGTCTCTAATACTTATCATTTGTTTTGCCCTTTTTCTGCGGCCTCTCGTAACAAGTTAAAGCCAAGCTCTTGCGACTTTTCGGGCAATTCCTGCCGTCTATACATAAAGGATTGTTTGAAGCCTTTGATGGTAATGCCGAGTTCGAGCAAGGCGACTGCGTAATCGTGGCCGTGTTTGATTGCCTGTTTCTCCGGCATTTTGGTTGCGTTCCAGAACAGCCTGGAGTATTTACTTCTGACACCTGCCAGGGCTGCACTGTCTGCCTGACCCGAATCAACATTATTTAACTTGCAGGCTTCGGCAATCTCAGCCCTGAGTTTCTTTTCATCTTTCTTTATGATTTGATTTAATTCGGCGGCCTTGCCAACTATACCCCCTATTGCTATCTTTGCCTTTGCCTGATATATGTCCTCGTATGCACGCGTTGCTTTCCATTTTGTCATTCCCTTGCGGCTCGGAAAAGCCAGAAAAGCATTGTTGCCGCTAAGCGAAAACGGCTTGAAGTTTTCCATAAGGTGTTTGAATCGGGCGTATAATTCCTGATAGCCTTCCAG
>JABMRO010000478.1 GCA_013202635.1 Planctomycetota bacterium | reverse complement strand
TGTCTGTTGTCTGTGGTCTGCCAACGGCCCCTCTACATCCATAGAGAACGTTCTACAAATCAGCTCTTTTATGCAAAACAAAGCCAAAGTCAAGTAGGCAAAAATCAACATAAGCTCTTTTATGACAAGTAAATACGAGCAAATGGACATTTGGTTAAATGGGAAAAACAAAGCCAATTAAAGCCAAAACAAAGCCAATTCAAACCCAATTGCCGAAAGCGTAAAAAATGATGCAAAGTGTGCATATACAAAGGATTAAGAATAAAAATGCGGCTATGGGCTGGGAAAAAACAAAGCCAAAACAAACCCAATCAAAGCCAATTTCAAACGGGGCGTCCACTCATGTACAGGAGCAAATACAAATAATATTTGACCTTGCCGTTGGGGGGCGATATAATCCGATATGATACAGGAATCATCTTTTGTAACCGAAATAATGAGAAAGGGTTTCAAACATGTCTATGAACAATCCTAAAAAAGTGTCCCTTGCAGTAGCGGCTACCGGTATTATGTCAGGGGTAGCTGATGCCGCCCGGAAAAAAGGAGTGTATAACCTGATGTCCGGGATAAGGGACGACGATGCCAAGGTGCGAACAGAAGCCTGGCAGAGCGCCGGCGAAGTCGGAGCGGCGGCGGTCAAGCCTTTGGCAAGAGTAATGACTAATAAAGACCTTGAAGTTGCGCGGGCGGCGAAGCGTGGATTATGGAAAATAGTTCGCCACGTTGGTCGCCCCGGGGCCGGCAATACGAAAAGGGAGGTCACTGACAGGCTGGTTGAGTTGTTAGGTGATGACCAGCCGGTGCCTGTCCGCCGTGAAGTGTTGTGGATGCTGTCCGAGATAGGCGGCAGAAGGTCCGTCAAGCCGATATCTGCTTTGTTGTCGAACAGAGAACTGCGCGAGGATGCTCGGATGGTGCTTCAGCGGATTCCGGGTAGAACGGCGATTGCGGCACTGAAAGCCGCCCTGGAAGCTGCTCCTGATGACTTCAAACTTAACATAGCGCAATCGTTGCGCCAGCGCGGCGTGAAGGTTCCCGGACTTGACTGTATAAAGCTGATACCAACGAAGAAGACAAACGTTAAATCGCTTAAGTAAGATAGCAACGATTTTTTAGCACTTTATAAAATAGCTGAAATATCAGAGCAGAAAGGTAATAAAACGATGAAACGAACAAATAAAATCAACAGGCGTGAATTCTTAGCTGCTGCGGGAGCGGCAGTGAGTGTTCCGTATTTGATTCCCTCAAGCGTACTGGCGGCCTCGGGCCGGACAGGAGCAAATGAGAAGTTGACGATGGCCCATATCGGAGTCGGTGGAATGGGTGGATACCACCTGCGAGATATGATTGCAAGACGAGACAGAGGCGAGGTGAACATCGCGGCAGTCTGTGACGCGGATGAAAAGCGGCTTGCCGGCGCTGCCAAAACAGTCGGCAAGAGTGTAGAGGCATACCGCGATTACCGCTATATTCTCCATCGCAATGACATCGATGCGGTTGTTATTGCTACACCGGACCACTGGCATGGGGTTCAAATGGTGCACGCGGCCCAATGTGGTAAGCACGTTTATGTAGAAAAGCCGGCCTGCTGTACTATCGAGGAAGGCAAGGCGATGGTGGCCGCTGCAAAAGACAACAAAGTATCGGTTCAGGTCGGCTCACAGGGCCGCTCGCAGCCGGAAGCCTATCTGGCGCATCGATATCTGGTTAACGGTAATATTGGCCATATTGATAAGGTAAACTGCTTTCACTATAACAGTCCCGAGGACAGTAAACCTGTTCCGGACAGCGATCCGCCGGCTGAATTAGACTGGGACTTGTGGTTGGGGCCGCTGCGCTGGCGTCCTTATAATAAGAAGTATTGTCACGGCGTATTCCGATGGATAATGGAATCCGGCGGAGGCCAGATTCGCGACCGTGGTGCGCACGTTATGAGCTGTGCTATGTGGTGGATGGGCGCTGACGGTACCGGACCTGTTACCGTTGAGGCAACCGGTACATCACCAACTAAAGGCTTGTGGGACAGTGCCGTTACAATGGACGTTACTTATACATTCAAGAATCCTGATTGGGTCCTCACCTGGAATCAGCATACTGGTAATGCAGTGCCGGCCGAAAGAAGGACCGGCAAAGAGCCGGGTGGAAAAATCCGCCGACCGCGTTACGGAGCCGTCTATCATGGCAGCAAAGGCAAATTTGTGCACTGGGGTGGTGACGGTGGTACCTGGGTCGAGAAAAAGGCCCGTCAATGGGATTTGCCGGCCGGGGCAAAGGATGTGTATCAGAGTCCGGGTCACAAAGAAGACTGGTTCAATGGAATCAAAACCGGTACTAAAACCATTATGAACATCGAAGCAGCAGTTGGTGTTGCTAATTTATGCGTTTTAGGTAATCTTTCCTATATTCTTGGTCGCAAGCTCGAATGGGACCAGACAAAGCAGGAAATAATTGGTGACCGGCAGGCACAGCGAATGATGTACAGGCCGCAGCGCCACCCGTATCATTTGTAGCAAAAATAAGACGCAAGAGCCGATACTTAAGTCACAGGATTTTGGTTTGTGCTCTTAAGTATCGGCTCTTTTAGAATACAGTGTTATGTTTGAGGATCTTCTACAATTATTTCAGTAGGTCCGAGCAGTTTGTAACGTATGTTTCGCCAAACAATAGTTCTGCCGAAGGCTGATGAAATAATATAAAACAGCAGCAGTAATGACCACAGCCAGCAACCAAGGATGTCGGCAAGGCAGGCGGCCCTCATTGCCCGCCGCTCATTTTCGAGCAATTTTTCGGCGGTCCTTTGTCGAAGTATCGCACGGCCCAACTGATTTACGAAAAATACAACAGGTACTGAGATAAAAAGGTCCAGATTCGGATCTTGAATCTTATAAGCGTAGATTGCCATACCGGCCGCCCCCCATATTCCCAGTACCGAATATACGCTGCTGCACAATCCGAACCACCATGTTTTCGGGGCGTATATGCGAGTTATCAGAAATTGTCTGCGGCTGAACTCAAAGAGTTTGCCCCATGTTGTGGATTCATGCGTAGCTACCAGACAGGCGGGAACGAAAGCTACTTTCAGTCCGGCTTTTTTAACGGCGGTACTGAGTGATAAATCATCACTTAAGGCCTTTGACCAGATTTTGGCAATACCCAGGCGGCGGAAGACATCGACGCGAATAGCCATTGACCCGCCCCATGCTTGATTGAAACGTGTGTTGCCAAGCAATTGGACGACCTTGGCATTCACCGCCGACAGGGCCAGTGTGGCCAGGTTGTTCTTTTTAGGTATAAACCAGCGGTAGCCTGTAGCGACACCGTTCTTGGGCTGTCGGAGAGGATAAACCATGTGACTTAGCCAGTCACTGCGGACACAGGCATCGGAATCTGCAAAGGCGAGAACGTCGATGTCGCCACCTATTCTTTCGTAGCAGTACAGCAGATTGTGAATTTTTTGACTGCAGGACTGGGTCTTACCCGCAATGAATATCTGCACGTCCTTTGCTTTTGAGGTTTGGCTGAGTTGATTTTTCAGTTTATTTAACTCGCTGTATGCGGGGTCTGACTCATCGCCAACGACAAACCAGAGCAAGTAATTTTTATAGTCCTGGTTGAAGAATGATGTTATGTTTTGTTTAAAATCTACGTCCAGACCTTTGCATGGTACAATCAGTACAACCTGCAGTGCCTGCCATAAACGCTTTTTTTGATATTTTGCCTGTGCATAGCGATAATTATTATACGTCTGGAGCAAAAAGAGTAATTGTGAGATAATCGCCGCCAGTGCTATATAGTAGTACCAATCCATTCTCGTCTCTTACAATATGTATTATGATCGAGCTGGGCTTTACGATATTGAAGCCAGCGGTACTATGGAGTCGATTAGCTGCTCAACAGTGTATGATTTTGCCAGGTCTATTGAAAGCAGGCAGCCGTGATTATGGTTTGAGGCGATAATTATCAAGTTGTCGCCGGCTTGATTCCATCCCTGTTCTTGTGGCTGGTGGCCGAGGATGAAGATGTCAGCGTCAAGCAGCCCGGCCAGTTTATCAAGCACGGCCTGACTGTGTTTTCTTCCCCATGTTAAAAGATAAGCTGAGCCTGGTCTGACAACATCATTAATTTTTAGTTGTCTTTCCAGAATTATTGGTTCAAATTTATTGATGGAACGGTCGTTTGGGAGCGAGTGCGATATCCATATTCTGTTGTCGCATCTGATGGCTAAAGGTTGTGAGAATAGATATTGCCTAATCGCTAATCCTATATCATCGCTGGCCTGCTTGAATTCTCGCTCCAGGGCCTGACGCATAGCGCGATTCATTTCTTTGCCGTCTTTCATCACTTCGCTGTTGTTTATAAAAGCGGTGTCGTGATTTCCCATAATAATATGGACCTGGTCCGGAAAGGTTAATTTATAGCGAATAGCGTCAAACAATAATTTATATGATAAACAACCGCCCTGTGAATCTTCAGGACCTCCATGTATAATCTCCTGGAGAATTATATGTCTTTCTGGATTGTTGGGCAAGTCGGCAAATGCAACTATTCTTTCAAAATTTCGCCGATGTCCGTGAATATCGCCGGTTATAATCAAGCTGCCTTCAGCGGGCAAATGAATCACATTGCCGCGTCGAAATTTATCTGCATTGCCGGTTTCAATGCCCTTGTTCAGTAAGTCAATTATTGTTTGAGGCATTTTTGTTAGTTTTTATCTTGCCGCCGAATATACTGTGTACCATCAGGTCCAGTCTTGACATAACCGTCATCATATTACGTGGACGCTGTACGGGGTCGTCTTCGATACAATCCATTACAAGTTTTGAAATTCCCACAGGTAACTGCTTTTTTAGCTCGTGTGGTGCTCGTCGCGGCTCGATGATGGGTAAGCCGAATTTGTTCTTTTTGGGTATCATGGTCGGGGCGTGCTTTCCAGTGAGCGCCCAGTACATTGTTGCCCCAAGGTTAAAGATGTCTGTTTTTGGGCCGAGTGGTTTGCGCTTGACCTGCTCGGGCGCAATATAGTCCGGTGTGCCTTGAATTCTCGGCTTTACGGTTCCGATTTTACAACTCTGGCCGAGGTCAATGATTTTGATGGAGCCGGACTTGTTTATAAGAATATTGTTGGGTTTTATGTCGCAGTGGACAAAACCGTGCTGATGCATGGCATTAAGGCCGCTTGCAATCATCCTGAATACGAGCAGCACATCGCCTAAACTCAAGGTGGAACAATCTTCGAGGTTCTTGCCCTCGAAGTATTCCATAGCAAGGAGCATCTGTTTTACTTTAAACATACTGCGCATTTTCCTTAGTTGGAAACACTTTCGGACGTAAGGATGGTCTATTCGATGGGCTACTTTATGTTCCGTATCGACCTGCTCGAAGATCCTTGAATCTTCCGGCCTTTCGAATATGACTCGTTTTAGAGCAACTCTTGTGCCGTCTTCTTCGTCGGTTGCCAGATAGATTGTGCTGCGCGCACCGGTTCCAATGCGCTTTATTATGCTGTAACTGCCAACGTCGAGTATATCTTTGCCCATACTATCAATGATAACCTAAAATATAGGGAACGACCCATTTATTATAAGATAAGATGCAATAAAAGGGCCTTCTGTTCTGTCAATTTGGCTGTTTAGAAGCAGATCTGCTCCTGATATAGGACGTAAAACAGCCCCGGAATCTTACAGGGTTCCTCTAAAATTAGCCAAAAAACATATCAAAATCATCTTTATATCGTACTATAACCCAACCTACTTGAGTTTAGCAAAGGCGGAAGTATACAATAGAATCGGCTTTTTTTCCAGTTATTAGAGCAATTTTTCAAAATATCAGACTGAAAAAAATAGGCTTTGTAAATAGTCCATCCGGTGGGTTCTGGTTTGTTATTTACAAACACCCTGCTCCAGAAGCTTAGCCCATATACGTTAACAGGTATTAGCCGGTTGCTATATTACCATGATGTTTCATTATTTGCACTAAGTAAGGTCATTCGGTCCGAATATGGTCGGTGATATATCAGGATTTGTTGGACTGCGGTGTCAAAATTCATTATAATTTATAGGAAGTTTACCTCAGAATGTGGCTGAGTGTGTACTAACGTAAAAAACCGATGTTTTTAACATAAATTCACAGAAGGAGGTTTCGATGTTATCAAAAGATAAGAATTTGGTTTCGAGGCGTGGTTTGCTGGCGGGAAGTATGGTAGCGGTGGCGACTTTGGCATCAGGAGCGGATGCGTCAGCCGGGAATCAGAGGAGGCAGACAAGGCCAAACAGAAGGAGTCGAGCTCCAATCGGACTTCAACTCTATTCGGTGCGCAAAGAGTGCGAGCGTGACCTGCCCGGCGTGATAGCCGCTGTAGCTAAGATGGGCTATAAGGGTGTTGAGTTTGCCGGATATTACAACCGTAGTGCCAAAGAGCTTCGCAAAATGCTCGACGACAACGGTATTGTGTGCTGCGGTACCCATACCGGCCTCGATACATTGCTTGGAGACAATCTTGCCCGTACCATAGAGTTCAATAAAACATTGGGAAACAAGTACCTTGTCGTTCCCGGTCTGCCCGGTAAGTACCGCGAATCACACCAGGCCTGGCTCAATACGGCCAAGTTGTTTAATGAGCTGGCTGAGAAAGTCAAGCCGCACGGTATGCTTGTCGGCTACCACAATCACAGCGTCGAATTCAAAGCAATGGACGGCGAGCTTCCCTGGGACACCTTCTACGGCAACACTAAGAAGGAAGTCATTATGCAGATTGACGTGGGCAATGCGATCATAGGCGGCGTGGACCCACTGCCCTATCTCTATAAATATCCGGATCGGGCGATCACCGTGCACGTCAAAGAGCACAGCAAGACCAATCCCAAAGCACTTGTTGGCGATGGCGATGTAAACTGGAAGGCTTTCTTCGCCCTGTGCAGAGCGGTAGGCTCAACCGAGTGGTATATTGTAGAATATGAAAGTGATGCCTATCCGCCGCTCGAGTCCGTCGAGAGGTGTCTGAAGAACCTTCGCAGGCTAAGGCTTGTATAGGAACTCTGGCCACAAAGACAGTGAAGAAACCATACCCTTATTAGGTTTGAGTTCAACTACAGGAAAAACACTTAGTAAAATAGCCACCGTAATAGGTGGCTTTTTTACTAAAAAACTCCCCGAGTAGGACTCGAACCTACGACCTAGCGGTTAACAGCCGCTCGCTCTACC
>JABMRO010000477.1 GCA_013202635.1 Planctomycetota bacterium | reverse complement strand
TGTCTTGGAAGACTGGTCAGCTTCATTCAGGCGTTGCCATAGAACCGTGCTTCAACAGCAGAAATCCACAAAAAAAGTGGATTTAGAAAAAAAGCTCCTGCTTTTTGGAGGAGAATTTTCAAAGCAGGAGCTTAAGCGTTAGTGTATATTCAATACACTATACTCTCAACTTCCATCCATGGAATATGAATTTAGCAAAGATTTCATAATTATGTGCCTGCATAGATACTAAATGTAACGCTTTTTTCCGGAAATTTTTTATCAATTACCTCTGCTCCAGGTAACTATTAAGGTTGTATCACCTGCTCGCGTTTTATTTTGTAGATGTTATCCTTCCATCGAAGGTTTTCCGGCCCAAAGGCATGAAAAACGCGTATGTGATGAGAATTCTTCAGGTCTTTATCGTCCTTTGCCTGAAGTGTAAATAAAGCACCTTTATCGTACTCTTCTTTATTCCAGCGACGTGCATGAAAAGCTGCAAAACGCGGCCCTTCGACGACGAATCCCCACGGCGGCAGGACTACATCTCCTCCCAGTTCCGACTTAACTCGCGCCTCTGTTTTTCCGAAATTCACGATGATTCTTGTCGCATTTTTCCCTTGTCCGTAAGTCGCCTGTCGGAGCGTGTGGTCTTTGCTGAGAAATTCCAATTGTGTAAGGACATAGTGGGCTGTAACACTGTGCAGCGGCCCCAAAACTTCATGAGTATTTTTCAAAAATACATCAATGGGATGCATATTTTCAGCCCAACCCCCATCACTGCGGGCATAACACGAGATCTCCGGAGTTTGGCTGTTTTTGTTTGTTTTGTTCTGATTAGTATCTGATTGCCAGTAAAGATGGTCCTGGAAAGAGTGATAATGCAGCGGGCGGGCGCATAAAACATGGTGTGCGACATATTCAGCGGCCTTTTCTGCCTGGTAGCCGTACTTGCCATAGCATATCTGGCAATCGTGATAGACCATCTCAAAGAAGGGAATAACCGTAGCACCGATGTCTTGGGGTTTAAGGTTATGGTAGTACTTTCCACTGACGGCCACGAGTCCTTCGAAAAAATCGCTGTGTGGCAGTGCCCACTCGCGACCGCACTCACTGCCGAAAATTCCAAATACTTCCCGGGCGTAATCACTCAGGCGAACCTTCCATGCAATATCGCTGTTTCGATCGATGGGATGATTGGGATCAAAGCATTCACGGGGTCCAACCGCGTAGGTCGTATCGATAAAGTAACTCCATGGTGAGAATAGCTCGTGAATGGCGGGCAGATTCTGCGGCCGTTTGGCAAGTTCCAATTGCTTCGGCGCGCAGACCATGTACGCTCGTCCCCCTAACCACCTGCCGCCAGTGACAAGCGAGCCGTCTCGATGTTTTTCAATGAATGCCGGGTCCCAGCTCTTCGCGTCCCGATACATATCCTGCACATTATCATGTAAACATCCGACATAGCCCAATGCCTGGATTCGCTTGATTGCGTCCGACAGTGCTTCATTACCGCCGCACTCAGGATTAGCCGGCAGGTTATCGGGATGCCGGCAGTCATAGCCGCCTTCCATCCAGCCGCCAACCATAAACAGGCAGCGCTCGATATCAAGGTCATTACGAAGATGCTCGGCGATTTTTGCGGCCTCATCGAAAGTCCAGCGAACTTTAACCGATTCTTCCTTAGTGCTCTCCTCGTTCATACGTCGCGCAAGACATGTCCACAATTTGGCATTCGATGCTCCGATCATCAGTTCGACGTGCTTGTCGCGGCGAATCTTTTCTCTAAGTGTTATCGCCAGGCCTTGCTTTTCGGCATAACGCCTGTAGCCGGCAGCTATCGTATTCCAGTTGCCTTTACCCAACGGCGTAAGACGTACCGACTTTGCGCTGCGGCGTAATTCAAACGTTGTTGTCAGCTTTTGAGTGTACGGTTTATCTGTGGGTCTGGTGCTCTGAAGTTCCGGAAAAACGTAAGCATCGTCCCATGTTGCAATCATTGCTGAGTTGCTCTTTATAAAGCCAAGCATATTCATATGGCAGCCTTCATAATCGGATGT
>JABMRO010000476.1 GCA_013202635.1 Planctomycetota bacterium | reverse complement strand
TGGTCAAGAAGATCGAGGAGATTCACGGGCTCGATATCGACGGGGACGGCAAAATCGGTTAAAAATTATCCTGATCGAGAAATCTCAATATTGCTTAACTGGAAACTTTGGCATTGTTACGCTCTGTCCGGAGCCGGTTGGCTTGTTAATAGACAAAGGGAGGAGATGGCTAAATGCAAATGAAACGTCGTGATTTTTTGAAATTGGCCGGTGCAGGCGTATGTCTTGGGGCGGCGGGATGCGTTTCCGGTCCGTACGCGAGGTCTTCGAGAAAACCTAATATTGTGCTCTGTATGGCCGACGACCAGGGCTGGGGTGATATGGCGTATAACGGACATCCTGTTCTCAAGACACCAAACTTCGATGCTATGGCGGCCAGTGCTTTGCGTTTCGACCGCTTCTATGCGGCGGCTCCGGTTTGTTCGCCCACGCGAGGCAGTGTAATGACAGGCCGTCATCCGAACCGTTTTGGATGCTTCAAGTGGGGCCACACACTTCGACCTCAGGAAATAACCATCGCCGAGGCCCTCAAGACGGCCGGATACATCACCGGACACTTCGGAAAGTGGCATCTTGGTTCGGTCCGCAAGGGCAGCCCTGTCAATCCCGGCGCGAGCGGATTCGATGAATGGTTTTCGGCTCCGAACTTTTTCGACAATGACCCCATTCTCAGCCGGGAAGGAACCGCAGTTCAAACCAAAGGCGAAAGCTCAATGGTCACTGTGGATGCCGCTCTGGAATTTATCGATAAGCACGCCGGAGGTCCCCGGCCATTTTTGGCGGTAGTATGGTTCGGTTCTCCGCACGGGCCGCACCAGGCGATAGAAGAAGATCGCGCAATATATGCCGACCAGCAGAAGAATTTTCAGCACTTCTACGGCGAGATTACCGGCATGGACCGCGCATTCGGCAGGCTTCGCAAGAGACTCCGAACTCTCGGTATCGATAATAACACTATTCTCTGGTATTGCAGCGACAACGGGGGCCTTCCTAAAGTCGGCACGACCGGCGGGCGGGCAAACAAGGGCAAAGTCTATGAAGGCGGCCTTCGCGTACCTGCCATTCTTGAGTGGCCCGCTCGAATTCCTAATCCACGAGTATCCGAGGTGCCCTGCAATACATCGGACATTTATCCTACGCTTCTTGAAATCACGGATGTGCGGATGAAGAACCAGCCGCCGCTGGATGGAATCAGTCTGGTCCCGCTGATAAACCGCAGAATGAAAACTCGAACGAAACCGATGGGTTTCTGGGACCATCCTACCAGTGGCATCAGCACACCGAGCCTCAAATGGATGACTGAGCTGCTCGAAATACAAAAAGCAGGTAAAGAAAGCAGCGAAACTTTTAGATTGCGTTTGGACGCAGGCAAAATAACTAAACAATATCCCCTGGACAGCTTCCCCGGCCACGCCGCCTGGCTCGATTGGCCATGGAAGCTTCATCGGATACAGTCAAAGAAAGCTGATGTAAAATTTGAGTTGTACAATCTTGCAGAAGATCCAACCGAAGAAAATGACCTGATAACTCGGGATATTGACCGCATGAACTCAATGAAATCTCAGCTTGAAACATGGCTGACATCCGTCGTCCGAAGTCTTAACGGCAAAGATTATCGTTGAACAGCCAACATGTGCGTTTTGCCGACAGTCCCGGTGAAATAATACACAAATAAATTTGGGAGCTGAATAAAAAAGCCCCGCAATAAATTGCAGGGTTAAATATTTTGGATTCACGCGCAAGCGGGTATGGCACTGAGGTCAGTATCAAGTTTGCGTTTTTTTCATTCCTGTTGGAAGCTCTATACCGGCCGGACCCTGTGCTTCTCTAAAGTCCACGATAATCTTAGCTGCGGCTTGAGGGTCATCAACTACCGTGAAGACATTCATATCTTCCGGAGAAATATACTCATATTCCTTGAGCATCTTTTCCTTCATCCACTCAATTAATCCTTCCCAGTATTCACTGCCCATCAGGATTACCGGGAAAGATGCCTGCTTTAATGTTTGAATCAATACCAGAGATTCGAAGAACTCATCCATAGTCCCGTAGCCGCCGGGGAAAACTATAAAACCATGAGCGTATTTAAGAAACATGACCTTGCGACAAAAGAAATACCTGAAATGCAGGGACAGGTTCTGATACTCATTTGGAATCTGTTCCAAGGGCAGTTCGATATTAAGGCCGATACTCATTCCGCCTGCTTTTGTAGCTCCTTTGTTGGCCGCCTCCATAACACCGCTACCACCGCCGGTAATTACGGCAAAGCCGGCTTTTACTATCTCAGAGGCGGTCCGTTCGGCAAGCTTATAATATTGATCCTCCGGGCCGGTACGAGCTGAACCGAAAATCGACACGGCAGGACCGACAGAGGCAAGCTCCTCGAAGCCTTCGGTAAACTCAGCCATTATTCTGAATATCCGCCAGAGATCCTGCACCGGATTTTCAATACTATCCATCATAAATACAAGTCTCCTTTATATTGTGTGTCTTGTAAAGCCTCTCTCGTATTTCACTCAGTGAATATTACCATAAAGCCGGTTTGTTTGCGGCAGGGCAATATTTGGCAATCGGGCAATTCCCACAGTCCGGCTTACGGGCTTTACAGATATTTCGTCCGTGAAAAATCAGCAAATCGCTGAATAACAGCCAGTCCTTTTTCGGAACTATTTCGGCCAAATCATATTCCAACTTTACCGGATTTGAGTTCGGCGAAAGCCCTAATCGGCGTGAAAGTCTGATAACATGGGTATCACAAACCACCCCCGGTACCCCGAAAGCGTTACCTAATACACAATTTGCGGTTTTCCTGCCGACACCGGGCAGCGTTAAAAGCTCTTCCATTGTATCCGGGATTTTGCCGTCGAATTGCTCAATTACCTTAGTACAGGCCCCCTTGATATTGGCCGCTTTATTACGGAAAAAACCCGTGCTTTTTATATCCGACTCGATTTGTTTTATGTCCGCTTTCACCCAGTCTTTGGCCGAAGTGTATTTTTTGAACAGGGTCTTTGTAACCATATTGACCCGCACGTCCGTGCACTGGGCCGAGAGGATTGTAGAAACCAACAGCTCCAGAGGATTCGAATGTTTAAGTGCTATCCTGGCCTGGGGATATGTTTTTCTTAATATCGGAAAGATTTTCCGGACTCTTTCGGCCGCCTTGGTCTTATCTATTTTTATTTTTTTGATTGCTGTTTTTTTAGGCATAGTCACTTTTTCGAAGGGAGTTCCTGCAAGAGTTCTTTCAGCTTGCCAGCAAAGAATATCTCATGCAATCTCACAGGTTCTTCGACTCCGGGTAAAAACAATATAGTTACAGGTACTCCGGGTTCATTGTACTTGTTTTTCAATGCAAGTGTTGCCGGATATTTGTTTAATGTAGTATCGGCTTTGATTGCCAACACTTCTTTTTCCTCGATTAGTTTCGCAATGTCTTCATTATGGTAAACTACTTTATCAATTGCCTGGCAGCTCAGACACCAATCGGCGGTGAACTTGATTAAAACGGGTTTTGCCTCAGCTAAGGCATTCTCGATAACAGCTTCATCATAATCCTGCCAGTCAATTAGCTCTCCTGCTGGTGTCGGTAAAAACACCCAACCTCCTGCGAACACAATCAGAGCGGCGCTGATTCTTATAAGCCACTTGCGCGCGGGTTTTGTATTGAAGCTCACCCATCCGCCCCACATCCATACACAAAAACCAAGAATCACCGCAAAATATAACACATTCGTCCTGTAGGCTTGCGGCAAGGCACCAATGAGTTTTACGGCGATAATCAGCAGGACAAATCCGATGCCCTGTTTGAATAATTCCATCCACTGCCCCGGCTTTGGAAGCCGTTTCAGTAAGCCGGGTATTGAAGTTAGTATTGCATAGGGTACAGCCATCCCCACACCTATCACCATTATAACAACGGTAGCCACCAGCCAATGCTGGGCCTGTGCCCATCCGAAAGCAAACGCCAATATGCCGAATCCGCAGGGAGTGCTTAAAATGGCCGCAAGAAAGCCGGTCCCAACAGCGCCCGAATAGCCTTTACCGGAACCCGATTTACCTGCAATCGAAGATGGCACGCCAATATTAAAAACTCCAAACATCATCAGAGCCAGCACCACCAGCAAAAGCACCATCCCCGCAACAAAGATTGGGTTTCGATACTGGTCACCCCACTGTAATACTGTTCCATAGAAGATTTGCAGAATAATATTTGCAAACGCAAGAGACGCAAAAAACAGCAATATTCCAAAACAAAAAGCAAACCCCATCGCTTTGGATTGTTTTTTACCTGCTTTTGCCTGCTCGACGATTCTCATTACGATAAGTGGAAGCACCGGCCAGACACACGGCATAATATTCAAAGTCAGCCCTGCTAAAAAAGCCAAACCAAGGGCAAAGAGGATGGAATAACCTGGCGCTGTAATTGTCTTTGGAGTATCATCACCTGTTTCAAGACTTATTTTGCGCCAGGAATCCCGCCATACCCAAACAATCTTAGTCTGAAGAGTTTTTTCAAACGGCGGTAAGCATACCTTGCTCGTACAGGCAATGCCGGAAATCTTGACCTCAATACCATTCTCACTGATTATTGTCTTTGCCGGAGTTTTGAATGCCGTGATTGGTACAAAAACAGTAAAATTACCTTCGTAAACTTCTATTTTGTTGTTCAGCGGGTCTGTGAAAAGATGCCATTTCGGGAAAACAACCGGTCCAAAAGCAAAGTCATCGGATTTGGCCTGAACCTTCAGCTCAAAACCGGGTGCTGGCGCGGTTTCAGACTTTGCGTAATAGTGAAGGTCATCGGTCCCTTCAAATATGACTGCGATGCCGGCCTGTGAGTCCATCTGAACAGGCTCAATGCGTGCAGTTGAAACCTCTTGTCCTGAACTTGCCAGTTCAACACCGGCTGTACTACCAGAGGTAATTATTGAGCCTGGCTCGTTTGTGTTTTGGCCGGACGCAGAACAGGTCGTTCCAAGAATACAAGCTGTCCATAATATGCTTAAAAGAAGTGTTTTTTTCGATTTCATAGCAGCCATTTCTGCCCCCATAAAAGACTAAAATGACAGAAGTAGAAAAGATATCAGTCAGCCGGCTGGTCCTGGGATTCTTCGGGCTCGGCTTCCGGCTGTTCGGTTTTATTATTCCTGGCTTGTTCGTTGTTCTTGGCTTGCTCAGCGGCTAATAAATCAGCAACGGTCGGTTTGTCCAATCGACCGCCTTCCAAAATTATTTTCACATCATCAGCATCGAGAGTTTCGTATTTCAGCAGGGCCTTTGCTATTTGCTCGAGGTTGTCTTTGTTTGCTTCTATTAATTCTTTTGCTTTTTCATAAGCCTCATTGGTAATTTTTTTTACCTCGCTGTCGATTGCTTCTGCTGTTTTCTCTGAATACTCTTTCTCGCCCGGCAACATATACATCTGGTCGTTCATGCCCGTATCGGGAGTATAATT
>JABMRO010000475.1 GCA_013202635.1 Planctomycetota bacterium | reverse complement strand
GATGCGGGTCGACCAAACCACCCAGGAGATAGGTCTGCTTCAGGGTGACCTTACTGATAATGAAATTGCCGTCGAAGTCGTCCGCCAATTCTTCGAGACGCTGATTGCTCGGGACTATGCAAAAGCAGGCCGATTGTTCGGCGGCGTACCTGCGGAGAGAATACAGAAGAAATATGGACATATCAGACTTATACGAATTGTGTCGATAGGTAAGCCGGTTCTTAATCCTGCTACTACCGAGTTGAAAGTACCTTACGTAGTTGAGGTCGAAGAGAACGGGATAATAACAGAGTGGAAAACGAAATATAACTATATCCCTGTAAGACAGGTACATGGCCAACCAGGCAGGTGGGCGACTACTGGAGGCGCCCTTGGAATCTAATGAATTAGATGTGCATTTTACAGCATAACATACGCCTTAATCTAAACGTGAAAGGAACCTAAACCTCATCCATCGCCAGGCACCTGGGGATTCATGGCGGAGTTAAATAAAATAAGATGCTTATCATGTCAGTGCTTATAAAGGCCGGGCTTTTATGCTCGGCTTTTTTTGCGCGCACTTTTCCGTATTACGTGCTGTGGAATCTGTGGTTCAAAAAAACTCTTGCAAATGTCCCAGTCGGTTTTTAAGATATTATGACAAAATTCAATTTTTCAAATTTCTTCAGGAGTAGAAAAATGCAACAGTGCAAATTCACTTTATTAATTACTATTTGTTTTGTTATTGCCGTCTTTGCGGTTTTGCCCGTTAAAGGTGCAGACGCTGCGAAGATTTCAGGCGAGATGAAAAAATGGCATAAAGTTACATTGACCTTCACTGGACCACAGACAAGTGAAAATGCCAAGTTGAATCCCTTTCTTGATTACCGTCTGAACGTTATGTTCGCAAAAGGGGAAAAACGATATATCGCGCCCGGTTATTACGCCGCTGACGGAAATGCAGGGCAAAGCAGCGCGACTGCGGGTAATAAATGGCGTGTGCATTTTGTGCCTGATGAAGTCGGCCGATGGTCTTATACGGTGTCTTTCCACACAGGGGAAAATATTGCTCTTGGCAACAAACGCGGCTCGGCTACAGCCTTTGACGGAGCCAAAGGCCGTTTCAATATCTCGGCCACCGACAAAAAAGGGCGTGACCACAGGGGTAAAGGGCTGCTTAAGTACGTTGGTAAACGCTATCTGCTGTTTTCCGAGACGGGCGAGTTTTTTCTAAAAGGCGGTGCCGACAGCCCTGAAAACTTCCTTGGCTATGCGGACTTTGACAATACATACGACTCCGGCGAATTAAAACGACAAGGTGAAGCAGCGGGAGATAAATTTATACATCGCTACGAGCCGCATGTTAAGGACTGGAAACCCGGCGATCCAACCTGGAAAAACGGAAAAGGCAAGGGTATGATCGGAGCCTTGAATTACTTGACCTCAAAGGGTATGAACAGCGTTTATTTCATACCCTATAACATTGACGGCGGCGACGGCAAAGATGTATGGCCATGGACAGAGCCGGATGAAAAATTCCGGTTTGACTGCAGCAAACTCGACCAGTGGGAGATTGTCTTTTCGCATATGGACAAATTAGGTTTGATGCTCCATATCATTACTCAGGAAACAGAAAACGACCAGGGTCTTGACGGCGGCGAACTCGGGCCGGAACGCCGGCTTTATTACCGGGAACTTGTTGCCCGCTTCGGCCATCACCTTGCCTTGGTCTGGAATCTCGGCGAAGAGAACACTAATACCTTTGCTCAGCGCAAAGATTTTTGCCGATATATCAAAGAGCTCGACCCCTATAATCACCCAATCGTCTGCCATACATATCCGGGCAGATATGATGAGGTTTACACACCACTGTTAGGGTACAAATATTTTGAAGGGCCGTCTCTGCAAACCAACGACACCCACAACCAAACACTCATGTGGCTCGACCGTTCCGCTTCTTCGGGACGACAGTGGTTTGTCTGTCTGGATGAAATCGGCCCGGCTCATACCGGCGTTAAGCCTGACAAGGACGATTACGAGCACGATGAAGTACGCAAGAAACATTTGTGGGGCAACCTTATGGCCGGGGGAGCGGGTGTCGAATGGTACTTCGGCTATAAGTTCGCACACAACGACCTGAATTGCGAAGATTGGCGCAGCCGGGAACATATGTGGGACCTGACCCGATACGCGCTGGAATTTTTCCGCAAGAACCTGCCCTTTACCCAAATGACCCACAACGACGAGTTAACTTCCGCTAAGAACGATTACTGCTTTGCCGAGCCCGGGCGAATTTACGCCATATATCTGCCGTCCGGCGGTACGACAAAGCTTGACCTGGGCAATTACACAGGCAGTTTCAGCGTTCAATGGTATAATCCGCGGACCGGCGGCAAGCTGCAAAAAGGTACCGTAGCCGAAATAACCGGTCCCAGCTCAGTAGCTATTGGCCAGCCGCCGGAAGACAGCGATAAAGACTGGGTGGCGCTGATAAAGCTGAAATCCTAAATTTTTTAGCCAGATTGACTAAGAAACGTAAAATCAGCAAGAACTGAATAGATAATCGACGCCACGGACAAGTTGGCTAAAAAAAATGTTGCAAATCCTGTTTTTATCCTTATAATACTCAAACTTTAGGTAATAGCAGCAGGTACGATATCGATTCCTGCTGGCAAGGAAGTAAAATTCTGACCTTTATACGCTAAATATTGATTATTGCGGGAGAAGTTTCAATGGAACAAATTACAGAACTGGAAATTGACTTATTTGCCGAAAATTTGCCTTCAATGGACGAAATTAAGACACTGTCAGAGCAAGCCCACTGCGGCGAGGCCAACTTGCTGAAATTCGGTGAAGAAGTAGAGTCAAATATGGGCAACAACGGACAGAAGGTCCGGCTGGCGGCTGGCATAGGCCTTTTCATCTTAGGCAGAAATGCAGAAGCAATCGAGAAACTGCAAAAGGCCCTGGACTGCAAAGAGAAATTCATCTACTTGGCTTTTGCGCTTCGCCGGGCAGGCGAATTCGACCAAGCCGTTGAAAACCTTCAAAGCAGCCTCAATTATGACGCCGACAAAATGAATATAAGCATGGAAAAAACCTCGACATATCGGCACGCAGGAAATTTCGAGGCCGCGGTCAAGGAACTGAAAGCCTGCAAAAATTTCGAGAATGTAAGCGCCGAATACCACTACCAGCTCGCCCGTATTGAGGAAGCACAGGGGCTATACGAAGAGGCAATGGACAATTATAAAAAGGCCCTGGAGCTGTCCGGCAACCATCAAAGAGCCCTTTTCCATTTGGCCTTTCGCTGTGATTTATCCGGCAATGAAGAAGCAGCCATTGATTACTACAGGCAAATTGCATCAAGCTCGCCGGTTCATGTAAATGCCCTGCTGAATTTAGCGGTGCTTTACGAAGACTACGGCCAGTACGACAAAGCCGCGAAATGCGTCAATATGGTCATTGAGACTCATCCGAATCACAAAAGAGCAATCCTGTTCGCTAAGGACATCGAAAGCTCAACAACAATGTTCTACGACGAGGAAAAAGAAAAGAAAAAGAGCCGCAAAAGCCAGATTCTTGAAACTCCAATTTCTGATTTTGAACTTTCGGTACGCAGCAGAAACTGCCTGAAAAAGATGAAAATCGATACACTCGGCGATCTTCTTAATATCAGTGAAGCAGAGCTTTTATCTTATAAGAACTTTGGCGAAACATCTCTTAGGGAAATCAAAACCATCCTCGAACCGAAAGGCCTGCATCTCGGTATGTCTCTTGAGGAAAAGCAGCTTCCTTCGGCAGAAATTACCGACCATGCTGTTATCGCAGATGAGGATGAAGGTCTCAGGAATAAACCCGTAGATGACCTGCAATTGTCGGTGCGCGCTCGAAAGTGTGTTCAAAAGCTCAACCTTCACACAATTGGTGAATTGACGCATAAAACAGAGGCAGAGCTTCTGGGTTGTAAAAACTTCGGCGTAACAAGCCTGAATGAAATCAAAAAAACGCTTGTAGGCCTTGGATTATCACTGCGAAACCTGGATTAATCGGAAGGTTATTAACTCGGCCTGGGGCGGAGCTGTGATAGGCCTGTTTGGTAGTCCGCCCGTTGCGGATACCCATATTTTCTATTGATTATTTTTTTGCAGCATGCCACAAATCAGGACCCGGAAATTTATCAGGGAAATTGACATTGTTCACGACCATCCAACTGACAGCAAATCCCATCGAAGATGTTTCACATATAGTCCCGGATGAACAGTATTTTCGAATCTACGACGGCAAAATAGCAACCATCCTGCTGTTGCTGGTAATTCTGAGCGGCTGTAAGGACCGACATGTCCCAACACCAACACCCCAGATGGATATCGAGCCACAGTTTTGGGTCAGGGTACTTCTGCTTGATGATATCGAAACCTGCACGCTGAAAATCGAATCGTCATTCAGCATTACCGACGACCCAAACGTGCAAACACAACTTTCAACAGCCCGCTTTGACCAAATCGATGCGCCGATCAGCATCCAACTGGTTAACGGCCAAGTCACCATCGGGGGCCGGCCCTTTTTGAACGATGAGGTAATTGTTTACCCGGATGAGCCGTATATCTTCAATTTGAACGGTCACTATTATCGCGGCAAATTAAAGCTGTTAATCAATCCGGAAAGTGGTTCTTTTGACGCGATTAATCTGGTTCCCCCTGAGGCGTATTTAGCCGGCGTCGTAGGAGCCGAGATGCCCGATCATTGGGAGCCGGAGGCCCTCAAGGCTCAGGCAATCGCCGCAAGAACCTATTGTTTATATATTAAGAAACGCTTCGGCAAAAATCGCAAATGGGACATGAGAAAAACAGCGGCACATCAGGTTTACCGCGGCGTCCGCGAAGAGTCCACCGAGATTTGGAACAGCGTCAACCAAACAAGAGGCCAGGTGCTGGTTTGCAAACAAACCGAGGGCACTGAAGATATCTTTCCAACTTACTATAGCTCAATCTGCGGCGGTTATACTGAAAACAGCATAAACGTATTCGGCGATTCTTTTGAGCCGCTAATCGGTGTGCCCTGCCCTTATTGCAGGAAAGTGGCCAAGCCGAAATTTTTCTTATGGCCCATGATTCAATTCGATAACGCTTATGTTGTAAGAAGGCTATTAAAAAGGTATCCTAATCTAAAGCATCTCGGAGAAATTACAAATATCGAGTCGGAGTCGCCAAGTGATTATG
>JABMRO010000037.1 GCA_013202635.1 Planctomycetota bacterium | reverse complement strand
TATTTGTCAATCCACAGCTCACATCAAAAATGCCATACAAGTGGTATTAGTGCAGTAGTGCAGACTAAGAGCAAAAGATTAAGGGGTAATCCGACTCGTATAAAATCCGTGAAGCGATAGCCACCGGGGCTATAGACCATTAGATTCGTTTGATAGCTCAGCGGGCTTATGAAGCTGGCCGATGCTGCGAAAGCTACACACATAACAAAAGGTCGCGGATTGACTCCGGTCTGCCCGGCAATCACTACTGCAAACGGGAAAACAAGCGCGGCGGCGGCGTTATTACCCACCATTGCGGCGAACAGGCTGGTCATAAGATAAACTCCGGCAAGTACTCCGTACGGTCCCAAACGCCCGGTGAGACTTGTAAAAAGCGCCGAAATAGAATCCACACATCCTGAGTTAACAAGGGCCTTGGCTATTCCGAAAGCGGCCGCAATAGTAACCAGAGTCTGCCAATCGACACTCCGACGAGCGTGCGAGGCCGAGATGCAGCGGGTGCCGACCATCAAACCGGCCACCAAAAACGCAGCCAAAACGATTTTGATCACACCGCTAACCATCAATGTAATTAGCACAACCAGCAAAATCAAAGACCATATAGCCTTGTCGTGTCGCAAAGGCCGAGAGTCGTCGATACCACCCACCAAAAGAAAATGGGAGTTATTTCGATGCGCTCGAATAAAATGCGCCCCAGCCTGCAGCAGTAGTGTATCACCGGCTCGCAAGACAATGTCTCCTACCTTACCTGTAAGCCGCGCTCCCCCGCGATGGACAGCAACCACAGCAGCGTTGTACTGAGCACGAAAGTCCGCATCGCGAATACTTTTCCCGACACTGGGGCATGCCTTTGAAACCACTGCTTCGCAAAGCACGTGTCTTCGTCGTTTTGCAGCATGGGCTTCATAACCTTCATCGGCGATGGGAATAAGCCCCTGTATTTTCTCAAGGTCCACAATCGTGTTTACAACCCCGGTGAACGTGAGGATATCGTTTGATTTAAGAACACAGTCCGGCGAAACGGGTGAGATTGTCTGGTCGTCGCGAGTAATCTCGATAAGGAACAGACCTAGCAACTGCCGGAGCCCCGCTTCCTGAATGGTTTGGCCTATGAGACGGCAATTGGACTGTACGCACATATTGATGAGGTACTCGCGGGACGATTGTGTAAATTTTTCAATAAGGTCCTTACGGTTGGGCAGAAGGCGATGCCCGATAACAAGCAGATAGATGATACCTATGATTGCATAGGGCAGGCCTACGTAGCCTAATTCGAAAAAACCCATCGGGTGTAAGCCCTGGCTCAACGCGGGATTCGACCGCGACGCCTCCTGCATCAGTCCATTCACAACGAGGTTTGTGCTGGTGCCGATTAAAGTGCACGTCCCTCCAATAATGCAAAGGTAGGAAAGCGGAAGTAACAGCTTTGACGGAGCAATCCGATGCTTTTTGCACCAACTGGATACGATAGGGATAAACATCGCGACGATTGGGGTGTTGTTCAAAAAGGCTGACATTACCGTGACTGAGCCTGCCATTCGCACCAATACTGTCCGCTCGGTCCTCGCTCGTTTCAAGAGCCATGACCCGGCTGCATCGAGTGCGCCGGTTTCCCGCAGAGCGGCGGCGACCACATACAGCGCACCAACGGTCAGCATACTTGTGTTGGAAAAACCTGCCAAAGCCTCTTCGGGCGTTATTATCCTCATTATCGCCAGGATAACCACCGCCCCCAGCAACAATACATCTGGCGCACGGTTGGCTATCAACCCACCGAATACCACTATGAGAATACCGAAACAGAAAAAGGTTTCCCAACTCATCTTTCAAACCTTAGCTTTTGTTTCTCACAAGCACTGCACAAAATGGTGCATCGCAGGACATGAATTTTTCACATTCTATACGCTAATTACTTTCAGTATCAAGGCTGCGATGTACTGACAAGATGTTTGTCTAAGCTTTCAAATATCAGAGTTCAAAGGTTTAGTAGTATGCCAACCTTTTTGATCTGATAGTCTTTTTGATTTATTTCCTGGTAAGCTGACTATGTCGTGCTCGTCCATAAGGCGGGTAAAGAGCGCGACCCTTCTGCCGGCGGATTCGAGAGAGCCGTTACTACAAACTTCGATTCTCAAATTAAGGCCCTGGCCGGTTCGGCGGTCCCGAACGGGAACATCTACCTTCAATAGTTCATCATTATCAGAGTCGGGCGTTTGGCCACCGTGCCGCCAGGTTAACGTGCGAAGGGTACCATCACGGTTTGTAACAGGCATGCTGATACTCAAAAAACCTATTCTGTCCCCCGCTGTAGAGACTGCCTGCCACCATTGCTTGAAAGTCTTCGCCCGGCGAAAGTGCAGTTCCGCATCCTCGAAGCCCTTTATTTCCTCCTGCACCTGGTGGCTTATGGCGTATTTTTTCTGCAGGCCGGCAATAATCTCCTGGAGCCGAACCGAGCCGACAACGCGGAATACGAGAAGCAGCAGCAATAAGATACAGAAGAAAACTATTAGAGAACTAATATTGCGGGTGACCATCATAAACATTCCCATCCCGGCTGCAAGAAGCGTTACTACATATATTGTAATAACGACATGACGCTGATGCAGACCCAAATCAATCAGCCTGTGGTGGAAATGCCTGCGGTCGGGCGCAGACATTGAACGACGCTCCAGGAAACGCCGGAGCATGGAAAAGAGCGTATCGAAAATCGGGATACCAAGAGCCAGAACCGGCAGGGCAAGGCCAACCAGTGCGTGAGATTTGGTCGAGCATAGCACGCTGGAAGAGGCAATTGTAAAACCTAAGAATAAGCTGCCGCAGTCGCCCATAAAAATCTTTGCCGGATTAAAGTTAAAGAACAAAAATCCGGTCAAACTACCGAGCAGAGCGAGCATTAATACCGCCATCACAACCTGGCCGCTGTAGATGGCGAAGACGGCAATGACTCCACAGGCCACTGCTGAAATACCGGCGGCAAGTCCGTCCAGGCCATCACTGAAATTCACAGCGTTGGTAATACCAATAATCCAAAGGAGTGTTATCGGCCAGGAGAACCAGCCGAAGTTAAGTGTCAGCCAGTCGGCAACAGCCACTGATTCTATGCGTATGCCGACGGCACAAACTGCGATAGCAGCAGCCATCTGGGCCAGAAACTTTATGCGTGCCCGCAGGCCCTTAATCTTAATGTCATCAATCAGCCCTACAAAGAACATAAAACCGGCAGCAAAAAGCAGCACAATCAGCTTAGGAAGAATATCCCGGAAGGCATCGCCGATAACGTTCGAGAGGAACAGCACGGGAACAGTGAGACACAGCATAGAGAGAAATATTGCTACGCCTCCTATGTGTGATATGGGCTTTGTATGCACATGGCGCGCACCCGGAACATCGATGATACTGAGTTGGCGAGCGAGCCAGATTATAACCGGTGTAATCACTAACGCAACGAAAGCAGAACCAAGATATACAAATAGGTAGGTTTTCATTGGTAATAAGGAAGTCGAGAAGCTAAGTAGTCAAGTAATCAAGAAGGCAAACGGTAGAAGGCGCAAATCAAAATGTATAATCTGCTCAGCTACCGGTCTTCTTAAATCCTCATCTTCTCGACTACTGTTGTTTTCTCTGGGCGGACTCCGTCCCCGTCGGTGTACACGACGAGGATTTTTAGCTTGTCAAGTTTCATCTATCAACTCTCAAAGACCTGTCGAAAGCCGAGTTCCATTATCGTTAAAGCGCCCTAAGGAGCCGGATTTTTTTCATCCACTGCACCCGGTAAGACGGACAGGTCCGCGATAAGTTTTTCTGCTGCCTTGAACTCCGGACGAAGTCGCAGACAAATCCTTGCCTCGTGAATCGCCTCGGGTATCCTGTCGGTATCCGCAAGTAATCTTGCCAGTGCAAATCGCCAATAGACCTGACTATAATCCAAAGCCAAAGCTCGACGGTAATAGGCTATTGCCGCCTCATTGTCTTTTTCTTTTCTGCAAATATTCGCCAGGGAGGCAAGTGCCCAGGCGGGGGCATCTGGCCCGGAGCATTTTTCCTTCAGTAACTCAATTACTCGGGCTTGTGCCTTCTCAACAATGTCTTTGTGCTCTTCCATACCCGCCAGTGCATTGGCGACGTAGCTTAACCGGCTGGTATTATCCCCTGCAATAGCTACGGCCAGGTCGGGTCGGCTAACGTGTTTGATATACACATCAGCAACGCCTTTGAAGAACCCGCCATCAAGTTCAATAGCTCTGCTGAATTTTTCGAATGAGGCATCGATTTGTTGCTCTTCAGCATCGAGAAGACCGGTTACGAAGCAGACTGTGGGGTCGCATGGTGCAAGCTGAAAGCCTTTACGGATGTGTTCTGCACCGTTGGGATCGTCCAGGGTGAATTTTTCAAGCTGGCCGAGAACACAATAAGTCGGTCCATAAGTGGGACAGAGTAAGCGTGCGTTATGAAGTTCATCGACGATACGACGTACAAACTCCATTGTCTGTTCAGACATAATAACTTCGCCGGTATTCGGGTCGCTAATTCGGCTTATAGATTCCCAGCGATAAACGTTTAGCCAGTGCCGGTATTTGACGTTATCCGGTTGGTAGTCAGCCGCCGCGGCTGCATTTGAGATTAAATCTATATATTCTTCATCACTTGCCTGCCAATCTTTGTCCGTAAGGTTTTGCTCAACAGTAAGGACTTTTTTCCAGTGGGCTTCGGCAAGACGGGCGCTATTGGCGCTGAGCAGTGCCCATGCCCAAACTGTGGAGACGCAAATCAGTACGGCAATACGCAAACCTCTCGAACCTTGAGATGTTTCAGCGATTTTTGCAGTTGGATTATTTTTCTTCCCAGCGCGGGCCAGTCCTAGGGACTCCTTACGGAGACCCAGTAAGAGCGCACAGCATACCGCTGACAAGAACGCGTTGGCCGGCAGGTGCTGACCGAAATCGCTTAAGCTGTGGAGCATTATGGCCAGAAGGCCAAAGCCAAGACCGTAGGCAGCCGAGCGAATCGGCACAGATCCGCTTCTTATATTGCGAACATAACTTACCCATACCACAATTCCAAAGCATACCAGGGCAGTCAGGCCTATAAGACCGGTTTCCTCTGCGGCCTGGGCATACTCATTTTCTGCATGTGCGGCAAGAGCTGCTATAGTCGAGCGGTCGAACATAGGATAGACAACTTCGTGTGTACCAAGGCCTGTTCCGAAAACAGGAAATTTAGTCCAGGCAGTTGTTATGTCTTTAACTATCTGCCAACGACCACTTCCGGCATCCTGTAAGTTCCGGAGAGTCGCTAATCGGTCGTAAACGGCATCGAAACCTATATAGAGTACACAGATAAACGCGCCAAGTGCCATCAAGGCCATTATCCAGCCCCGACCTTTGAGAGACTGTCGCGAGCTAAGGACTAAAGTCGTAAAGCCTGCTGCGATAAGCATACTGACCATGCCGCCGCGGGTCAGTGACACGAAAATCGTGGCTGCCCCAATAATTATCATTGCCAGAAGAAACCACATCAGCTTAGCGGCTGGAGAACTGAGGTACTCGAAGACGACTGGCGGTGTAACCTTTTTCCCTGTAAAGGTCTCATGGACTTTCACCAGAATAAGGCCGAGGGCAGCCCCAATGGATAAATTCATAAATTGCCCGTAGTGGCTGTGATTTATGAAAGTGCCTGAGTAGGCCTCGCCGTGGCCGGTGGCTACCATCCAGTAGATTTTTCCATTGCCGAGAAGGTCTTGTGCAAGTGCCAACAAAGCGATCGAGCCGCCTATTATTGCAATAGCCGCTAAAAGCCGCTTTATCTGTTCCGGTCGGCGGAATACGTTTACGACCACAAAGAAAACCGCTGCAACTGCAAGTATCAACCGCAGGTCGTGTTTTGTGGCGTTCGGATAGAAACTAGTGTCATCGACTTAAGCAATTCACTGGAATTTGGCAAATCGCCCAAAAGTTCTTTTTTAACAGAGGCCGTATTAGGGGAAATTGCACTTACCGTTGCTCCCGGCAGTGGAATAAGCTGAAATACTGCTATAAGGATAAATAATGCCACTGGAATGTAGGCCCAGGACCAAATAAAGCGTGTATTTTTTTCAAATATAAGCTTCAGTAAAAAGCAGATAGATATTGCCGCGGCAAGGGTTACTACAACCGCTTCGCTCCAGGCCTCTACCGCCCCGAATGCAAGGGGCATAAAAGCCAGAAGCGATATCAGCAGCCATTCGATTACCTTATCGAACCTGCTTACGGGGACATCGATGATATCGAGATTGACCCGGTATTCATTCATCCGTCCACCTCCTGTTGGTTGTAGAGTGCGACAGGCAGTATATCCTGGCCGTTTACAACCCTTGACGGATTTTCAATGCAAACCAGATGGGCGAGGCCTTTGCCCAGCCTGGCGCTTATACGGTCAAAAGCAGCTCTCATCCGGGGCTTTCGGGCGTTTATATCGTGTGCATCTGTTGCTACGAGTGTTGCCCAACCCGAAGTTAAAAATTTCCACGCTGCCCTCTGAACTTTCGGCCCCAAATCACCCACCAGGCTGGACGCGGTTATCTGCAGGTGGGCGGAGTTCTCAAGCCACTTTCGCAGCACCTGATGCTGTGCTACCAGAGGAGCGTTCTTCTCGGCATGCGATATGATAGACTGAATGCCCATAGAGGCAAGTTCCGTAAGCAGCGGCTCAATATCTATAAAAATCTGGTGCGGAAGCTCCAGAAGGATATATTTGCCGCCGTCGGCAAGTGTCAATATTTTGTCAGCCTTCAGAAGCTCACAAATCCTCTCATCCACCCGAACTTCGCCTCCGGGGACGATATTAAGTGGAACATTGTTGTTTCTAAGCGATTTGTTCAAGATGCGGACGGCCTCCCTCACTTTCGCCGTTTCGTTACGACCCTCGAAACGGCCAAGCTGGTGTGGTGTCGCCACTACTGTAGCTATGCCTTCGGCGACCAGCATTCGGCACAGCACAAGCGACTCGGACATTGTGGCGGGGCCATCATCGAGAGCTGGCAGGCAGTGACAGTGGATATCGTTGAACTTCTCCGGCCTGAGCCTTTTGGGATGGTCATTCCGGACATTATTTACATCGCCGTTCAAAAAGTTCGTCATCTAGCATCCTATATCATTCGAGATTGCCTATCTTTTAGCTCTTTCCACAACCACTGTCAATTTTTTATCCTCAGTATCTTTCTTTTTGCGGTGATGAGGGTGATTGTAGTATCCGTAACCACCGTAATAACCGTAATCGCTTTTCTTTGAAACGTCATTTACAATCGCCCCGAGGATGTGTGCGCCGACGCTTATCAATCCGTCACGTGCCTGCCTGCTGAGCTTTCGAGTGGATTTTTCGGCCCTCAGTACCAGAAGGGTTATATCGCAGATAGCAGAAAGTATCTGGGAATCGGTGACGGGCATAACCGGCGGCGAATCGATAATTACACGGTCATATTTACTCGAGAGAAGCTTCAGGAGTTTAGCGAAGCTTTCGCTATTGAGTATCTCGGATGGATTGGGTACTTCCGGCCCGCACGTCAGTAGTTCCAGGCCTCTAACGGTAGTTTGCCGAATTACTTTTTCGAGTGTCATATTCTCGGCAAGCACGTTGCTAAGTCCCTTATCATTATTACTAACTTCAAAAATTTTGTGTTGCATCAGCTTTCGGAAATCAGCGTCAAGGATAAGTGTCTTTTGCCCGGCCTGTGCCATCGCAATGCCCAGGTTACTGACCAGAGTAGTTTTGCCGTCACCCGCTGCAGGCGAAGTAACAAGTATTGTCTTTGCTTCGTCCTTAGGTACGCCGAAAAACACGGCTGTGCGTATCGTTCGATAGGCTTCTGCCCAGGGGGAATGGGAATCTTGCTGGACCTTCTGGCCTCGGCTTGCAACGCTTTGTCTTTTGGACATTGATGGCACTATACCAAGAACGGGCATACCGAGAACGGCGGAAATTTCTTCTGCTGAGTGCAGCTTCTGGTCCATCCAATCGCGAAGCAGAGCAAGGCCCCCGCCGAGCATAAGGCCCAAAACCAGTGCGATAGCCATAATTCGAGCCTTTTGGGGACTTGACGGTTTGTCGGCACGATGAGCAGCTTCAAGTATGCTTATGTTAAGGGCGCCGACATCCTCGGTAACGTTGATTTCCTTTATGCGGTCGAAAAGAATATCGCATAGTTTCTTGGTCTGTTCCCAGTCAGATTGCAGTATTGTATATTGAGCGAGCTGCTCGTTAAGGCTAATGGCCTCCTGACGATGCTCCTCGAAGTAACTGAAGATGTGCTCTTCCTTTTCCTTGGCTGCCAGGTACTGCTGCTCGGCGATGGCCAATTGGTCCTCCGCGAACTGCCTGTCAAAGTCATCAAGCTGCTTATCGACCTTGTCAATTTTGCTCTGCAGTGCCTGCATCGAGGGATGGCCGGGCGTAACCTGCCGACCAAGGTCACCAATCTGAAGCTGAAGCCGATCGAGTTCGGTCATAAGTCGGGTTCTTTCATTCGCGGTAGAGCTATACCAGCCCTTGGCCTTTTCAGTTTCTACAAATTGCTTTAGCCTGGTGGGGTCAGTTTCCATTGACTTCATAATCTCATAGACAGCTTTGGTCTCAAGGGTTTGAAACTGCGCCTGTGTAACGGCCTCGGAGAGACGCTCAAGCATATTGAGTATGACGTTACCACGGGAGCTTTCGAAAGCCAGGGCGGTATTTTCCTTCTTATAATTCATCATGGCCTTGAGCTTCTGTATAAGCTCCTCATCGCGTTTTATCTTTTCCGTCTGGAGTATTTTCAGGACCTCTCCGGTTGTGCTGCGCTTGCGGGTTGCATGATAAGTTATGTAGGAATCCACAATTGTGTTTACCAGTTGCGCAGCTTCAACTGGTTCTGGAGAATCCGACGAGATACTGATAATGTCATCCTTTTTACCTACAGAGACCTCAAGCCCTTTTTTCAGGTAGGCAATGGGATTATCTATCGAATCAAAAATCTTCATCCGTCTCACACCAGGCGTATCGAGAGTGGAAGAAAGTATGGGGGTTGACCTCAGCAGTTCAGCCTGTGTATAGAGATAATTCTTGGACTGCGTCATTATGCCTTCTGCTTCTGTGAGTATCTTTGGGCCGCTCTGCTCGACGTATATTCTGGATGTGCTGGTATAAATAGGTGTAGCCTTGGCAATATAAACGAAAGCCGCCCCCAGGGCTGCAACCGTAGCGAGCAGCACAATCCAGCGGCTGCGCCATATTATTCGCACCAGGCTCTCAGACATTAATCCAACTCCCGGCGGCATCTCGATATACGATTTATTTTGTTCTGCCGTTCCGTTATTTTCATTCCGGTTTATCACGTCATTCTCCCTTGTCTCTCTTGGTCAAATACCTTTTGTTTGTTCTTAGTTCCAAGCATCCTCCAAGCGTAAGTATGAGCCGAGATTGATCCTGAATACTTTGTCCAGAAATAGCTTTGTACGTGTTCTGGGTGTATGCGCTACGTCAACAATATCTCCAGGCTTTATCAAGGTACTTACATCTTCTGTTAGTTTTGAGTCATCTACAATCTTGAAAACCGCACTTATAATTCCTCCGTTTGGCTTTAGACGATAGACAGTGGCGTAGCGAGGCTCGGTAGTTAAGTCCAACCCACCGGCAAAACCCAGCGCCTGCATAAGGTTGTACTGAACATTCGGCGGATACGGGAAGTTGCCGGCCTCGTTAACCAATCCGATGACCGTAACCAACGGCAGCTCTAATCGTTCAACTACCACACTGTCGCCGTCCTGCAGCGCAACATCAGCGAATGGGATATTATACCCCTTGACCGGCAGGACAAAGGGCTCAGTTTTTTTGAGTTTGCCCGAATGGATTTTTTTACGAACTTCCTGTCTTCTTTTCAGGTCAAGTGTTTCAAGAATCTCCTTATACGTTTCAACAAACTGCTCATGTAGTGTCTCGTCTGAGGTGAAGCTTTGCTTCGAATCACTTGCGCTAAGCTTTGCATTTGAGTTTATATTTTCATCCTCAAAGCCACCAGCAAGCAGTGTCTGTGCCATATTAAGTTTTGTATTTGAGTTCATATTTCCATATGCTATTTCGCTTGGGTTGTTGTGGATACCGGAGCCGGGCTTGAGCAGCTCGGCTAATGCACATAGCCTTTGGGCCACTATGAAAGTTGAAACTCGCGAGTCTTTCTGTGCCAGTCTCTTCAGCAGAGCCCGCCTTTCAATGTCTCTGGTAATATCCAAATGTTCGGTAAGCAGTATTGTTCCGTCCTGCTCCATAATAGCTAACTGACCTGTTGTGTTTGACGATGCCGGTTGTTCGAAAGTCAACTGAACCTCGATTTCATTAGAGACTGTATAACGTGCAGCAGGCACCGCCAGGAGGGTTTGCTTTGGTTGATGTTCGATTACCCTTTCTATTTTCTGTCTCGGGGCCTCTATATTATTGTTGGTGAGTGTTTGGCCTGAATGAGTTATGCGTATAAGAGCCGCGCCTTCATCGATTATGCCGCCGGCTTCCATAAGAAGCGCAACAAGAGACATCTTATCGCTGCGCAGTTCGTAGAGCCCCGGTTCCTTAACTGCGCCGGAGATAGAGACTTTTGCTGTTTTGTACTCTAATACGCGGGCAAGTACAGATGGGAGAGTTACGGCGTACCGGGGATAGTACGCATTAAT
This sequence comes from Planctomycetota bacterium, assembly GCA_013202635.1. Taxonomy (GTDB): domain Bacteria; phylum Planctomycetota; class Phycisphaerae; order Sedimentisphaerales; family Anaerobacaceae; genus NIOZ-UU13. Next base: position 9,954 of record JABMRO010000037.1, on the reverse strand, counting down.
AATAGCTGATTCTATCTCAGCCAGAGATTTTCCCGCTACTTCGATTTTCCCAACTACCGGAAGTGTGATGGTCCCGCTTTCACTAACCCGGCATACATATGGAGTAATTTGTTCACGTTCACGAACATTCGGCCTCTCGGCTGTAACAATCCCCAATATGGCCGGCATGGTCAATTCCAATACATCATCAGGCACAACGCAATAGGGCCCTGTGCTTATTTTGGCTCTGGCCAGACGATCCATATCTACAGCCGGAGCTACAGGGCCGGCATTTTCGAATTCAAACAACTGTCCTGCAGAAGGCAGGCTAACCTGGTCGCTGCACCCAACTAAGTAGATGGATAGTAATAAGGTCAGAAAGAGAGAAAAGACGATTCGAGTCTTCGATATGCGCACAACGGAAGAATTACATTTCACGAAGTTCACTTTTAAACACCTCCCTCAAAAAACCCTTGCGATAGGCGCCGTTATCCTCATACGCCGCCACGCTTTGTCAAACGATCAAGGTTTTCCTCCTAAAAGACCCACACAAAAATCAGTCTAAGCTAACTGTCTGTAACTTAAATTTCTGGAAATTATGGTTACATTAAGTCAAACAGCTTCATAGCGAGGCCGTAGGCTGCAACATTTGCGCGCCGCGCGCACCGCGCAAATGTTGCAGCCTAAGACCCTACCCCACCCTTATATTCTCATCCATTCACGGAAGACTGAACTCAGCGAAGTATGAGAAGTGGCCGGAAGGGGGTGCGCAACGCCGGCCTATACGGTATCCGTATGGCTGGACTCACATAGATCATCTCGGCCAATAATATATCCAGGCCAGGATCACTTTCGTTTTCACTTCGCGTCACGGCTACACGTGTGCTCTTCAGAGTAAACGGGTCGAAGGTGCTCATCTGGCCGGATAAGAGCTTGTCCGATTTATTATCCGAAGCTGCATTCGCTACAGTTCCAAGTCCTATTATAATAACCGCCAAAGCCAAAGCTCCTAACAGAATTTTAGACTTAAAACATCTTAGTTTGCTTTCTTGGTTCTTCATACACATATCACTCATAATTACCTCCTTTTGTCTCTATAGCATTGTTAGCAACAGCTAAACTTAGTGGCTCGCGCCTTTGAGCCGACTATCAACCATAATTTTAACTTCTTCATCTGCTGCCCGGTTTCGAGCCCGTTCGTAACTTTGGTCGCCGCATTATTCCTCCGGCGGAAGCAACGTGGCTGGCTCAGTGAATGGAATGGCCTGAAGCAGCTCGCCGCCATAGACATAGTATGTCTCACCACTTGACTGAACGCGTTCGTAAACGATACCATCGGAAGCTATAGGCCAGCACAGCATTACCTGCGCGCCCACAATCTCTCCATAAAAATCTCTTTCGGCAGTAGCGGCTGCCAACAAGCCGAGCACACCGAATATAGTATCTTCGGTGTAGCCGCTGGCCTCAAAACCCTCGCCCGCCGGAGCATGGTCGAACCTGTGGTAGAAAGTGCCGGCGTGTTCTCCTGAGAGGACCAAGTGGCTCGCAAGGATATCCGGCAAATCACTTAACGCTACGTCCTTCCAATAGCCCTCGCCTACAAAACCGAAAGGATCTATCCTCGTCTCATCCAGTGGTCCTGTCTGCGCCAGTGCCCACGTAGCGACACCAAGACTCATAACCGGATAGTAAGCCACATCGTCATCAATCTGGGAGAGATATTGAATAAGAGCCTGGCGCCAAATTCCCGCATCCATTGCTCCAACCATGTGTGCTGCCACTGTATGATGGGCCACATAGAATACCGCATTCGAACGATCAGTTTCTAGGAAGCTGGCAATGTACGCATACGCATCGAGTCCGTCGTAAAAGTTCCGCACAGCATCCGCATAGGCAGTATCCACGGTAATCTCAGTGAGCCGGGCCAGCGCATAGGCCTCGTCGCCGAAAAAGTTACCCTCGGCAACTTTAAGAATGAAGTTTCCACCAAGCTCCGCGGCAGTCTTATACTCGGCTTTGCCCACATCTTCATAAGCACTGACCATCCCCGCCACAATCGAGCCGGTAAAGTCGGCTTCCTCCGGCCACGAGCCATCAGGAGCTTGCTCAGCCACCAGGCGATCCGCAATTGCTTCACGCGATTGGTCAATTGGCAATGCTATGGCAGCGTTTGGGGCAAATACTCCGAACAACATTGCGCTAACAACACAAATAATTAATGGCACACTTTTCATCTTTGTTCTCCTTTCTTCGTACATCAACTTTTTGTTTTTAACTTTTGCGTGGCAAAGTAGCATCTTTCCCCCCCTGTCTTTAAACAAACCTCAACATAAACAAAGTGCGACCAAGTCAATAGTGTACCCGTTTCGCATTTGTCTAAAGTACACAAAGGGCTATATATGGGGACACCCAGCACTTCCAAACCTCCTTCACTTTTCTTGACGAGATGGTCAGAAGCTTGCGACTTTGCTTCTTTGCTCCTCTGAATTTACATATTGTATGCAACAAAGCCGGAAATGTCAAAGGTTTTTTAAAATTTTTTCTATTTTTTTCTATTTTTTTTTCGCTCTCACATATAGTTTTTGCAAAATAAACGGAATTGTAGCCTTTTTATCAAGCTTTTTTACTTTGAAAAAGCTGGAAGAATCTTCGTCTTTCAAATATAAACATGTTTTTTTGCCTAATAAACGCTTTTTCCCCTCCTAAAATTGTACTTTTTCAAGACTTTCTCGCATTTACACAACCACAGAACCTTAAAAGAGACACGCCGAAAATCGCCACCTTTACTGGCGTGTAAACTAAAATGTCCATATCAAATAGGTATGGCTCAAAGAGTTTGTACAATCGATAGCTACGTTTGAATCGAGGCAGGCCACTTTCAGCAATAACTAAAAAGTCAACATCACTGTTCTCATCAGCATTGCCTCTTGCATAAGAGCCGAAAAGGATGACAGCCTAAGCGTCGGCCTCATCGCCAATATGTTTTGCAACATTTTTTATATCAGCTAAATTGACCATGCTTATAAAATAATGAGAATTGGCGAGTATTTCAACAATCTTTTCTTTGCAATGAACACCATGTGTTTTGTGAGTTCATAGTTCATTTAGTCAATGGTTTTCCTGATGACGCTCAACCGTAAATATCAATTTTTCGACGAAAGTAACATGCATCTAACCACAGAAATCAGTCCTGGGCTTCATGAAAACATTCGTCGGAGCGGTACAGGTATTTGAAGTTTTCTTCACCAGCCTTTGATTCGAGTTGTCTCATGATGTACTCAACGTTGTCATTAGGGCCGGCAACATAATAAGGCTGGCCGTCTTTACCAAATTCGATGTTGTCGCACAGTTCGACACTGTTTTTATCCTCCAGTACATATTGCGACAATTTGAAATCTTTGCGCGGGCTGAATCCAAATTGCGCAGAAATGCGAAAAGGGCAAGGGAATATCACTTATTTGGGCATCTTCTTCAACCTATTGTAGATGTGTCTAAGAAAAGGCAGTATTCGCGGCAGGAAAGAAAACTGTGCTTCTGGTGAAATTCAAATGCTCAACCTGAATCCTTACAATGCCTCGTGGATTTCTTGGGCCTTTGGAGGTAGATTTTTGTTGTTTGGATGTTTTAACGCAGGCTTTTGTTTAGGGAACTTTCCCAGAGCGATAAGAATCTTACGTAGATAAAATCTCACCGAAGTTGAATAATCTCCCGGTGGTAGACCTATGCGCTTTACTTTGCAAAGAACTCTCTGAAATTCACTCTCATTATATTCTGAAGATTTGTATAACTGTTTGACATCAACTCCATTATCTTTCCAATGGGTGTAAATCTTATAATAGCTACTTATATAGCAAACAGGATAGCGGAAGCCTGCCAGGAGGCCTTGGAGGTATCTCTCGTTAAGTAATATAAACTCTTCATCTTTAGCCCTTGCTTCATCAAGTAAACTTATAAAGGCCTTGAGTTGAGGCTCGGTTTGTAACAGCTCTTCGAATCGTTCGGGAAGATTAAGGCCTAATTCAAGGTAATGGTAGTAGAGTTTGTAACAGCTACTTATATAGCGGACTGGATAGCCGAACCCTGCCAGAAGGCCTTGGAGGTTTGTTTCGTTAAGTAATTTAAATTCTTTGTCTCTGGCTCTTGCTTCCTCAAGCAAGCTTATAAAGGCTTTTAGTTCTGGCTCTGTTTGCAGAAGCTTTCCAAAACGCTCAAGAAGATTAAGGCCTAATTCAAGGTAATGGTGATAGAGTTTGAAATAGCTGCTTATATAGTAAATTTGATAGCCGAATCCCCTCAGGACACCTTCAAGATGTACCTCGTTGAGTAATTCGAAATCTTTGTCTCTGGCTCTTGCTTCCTCAAGCAAGCTTATAAAGGCTTTTAGTTCTGGCTCTGTTTGAAGAAGCTTTCCAAAACGCTCAGGAAGATTAAGGCCTAATTCAAGGTAATGGTAGTAGAGTTTGGAATGGCTACTAATATAGTGAACTGGATAGCCGAAGCTTTTCAGGAGACCCTCGAGGATCCCATTATTAAGTAATGCAAACTCTTCATCTTTGGCTCTTGCTTCCTCAAGCAAGCTTATGAAGACCTTAAGAGGAGGGTTTGTTTCTAAAAGTTCTCCAAAGCGCTCAAGAACATCAAGGCCTAATTCAAAATAGTGCTGATAGAGTTTAAAATAGCTACTTATATAGCGGACTGGATAGCCGAACCTTGCCAGAAGGCCTTGGAGGTTTGTTTCGTTAAGTAATTTAAATTCTTTGTCTTTGGTTCTTGCCTCATCAAAAAGAGTGATAAAGGCCTTAAGTGGAGGTAACGACTCTAAGAGTTCTCCAAAACGCTGAGGTAAATTAAGGCGTTTTTCCTTAGGGAGCTTTTTAAGGTAATGCTGGTAAAGTCTGTAAGAGCTACTTATATAGTTAACTGGAAAACCAAACTTTACCAGGACGGTTTGCAGTTTTCTATCGATATCTTCCGCTCCATATGGCCTTAATCTCTCCTTTGTATTGATAAAGGCTAAAAGGTCCTTATTTGGATGGAGTTGTAGCTCTTCTTGAAAAACTACGCCTGCCCACATCACATTTGCCTGTCTGAAACTGCGGGAGTCAAATTTCTTGTCTTTAGAGATTTTGCCTCGGCATTTAGCCTTTAATTTATCCAATGACGAAGTAAAGTGCTTAGAAATATAGACCCTTCTTGTTTTGGATTGCCTCATCCCATATCGCAGGCATATCCGGCCTTCTCTACCTGGATAAGTAACTAAATATGCTATAGACCTCTCTCTGCTATCTACGTATCTTACCAGGATAAATTTAGCCTTTCGGGGTAAGAAATTGAATGTATCTTCACCTTTTTTGCGTTTTAAGATATAAGGAGGGAGCTTATTAAACTCTATCTCTTGGATTGTAGTATTTGAAGGTGGTACATCTTTACCAGAAGACAGACCCAATATAGGGAAGCTTGTAGCCAAGCTTAAGCTGCCTACAACTTGTTGAAGTAATCCACCGGTTATACCTTTCGAAGCAAAGTAATCTAAAATGTCTTGAACATAAGATAGTATCATTACTGGGATCGCTCCTAGTGGCAGTTTCGACTCCACTATTTTTGTAATGCCAAACACCAGCATCGCACCCACTACAACATGTGCTGTACCCATTTTTCGCGGGTTCGCGCAGGCTAAATACCCCCTTACTCGACTCCCTAGCGTGGGCCGTTAGCCTTGTGTTTACTCATCCGCTCCGCCACGGAAAGATTGCTGGCATTGAAGCGTTAAAATCAGCACGGTCAGGATTGGGACAGGCAATGGCCATAAGGTTCCTTCCTGCCATATGTGGTTGCCAGACACATAATTCATCGGCAAGAAGGTTCCAAACCATCCAGTTTTTTTATTGTCCCATGCCATCATCGTCGGGGGCTACCAAATTTTTTCAACTTGAAATAATTGCCATTTCGCTACAATCGCCAATGAATTGGACAAAAAATATCCTGCTATTCGGTCATATTTTACTGAATTGGACAAGAAAGGGATGTAGAACTCCTCAAGAAGATTGTCTTCATCAGAGTAGTAAGCAGGTTTCAGTCAAGGGCATGGTTTCAATGTATTTTAGCTTGGCCAGGAGAAATGAGCGAAACTTGCCGTATTTAGGATCGACAGTTTGAAAATCCTTTTTCTCCAATATATGTGCAAAAAAAGCCTGGGTAAAATCCTCTGACTGATGTGTGTCATATCCCCGTCGTCGCAGATACGCGTAAAGGGGAAACCAGTAGCTTTGGCATAGAATCTCAAGTGCCTGCTTCTGATTGGGGGATGAACTTTTTCCGGCCGCCAATACAACGCTCCAGCGTGTGGTCGCAAATCGCGGTCTGCCAGTTGAAGTATAATTCCGTCGAGTTTTATCTGACATATCTCATCCGAAGTATCATACGAAATGTACTAAGCACCATTAGAACTTGCACTACTCTATCATATACAGTGATGTTGTCAAGCAGAGCATACTGTCAATAATCGGCTGGTAGGAGTGATCCATGAGATTTCACTTAAGGCAGAATTTCTACCGGCGAGCTTATGAACCAATTGGCCACTAATAGAGAAAAGTCAGCCGTATCAATTAATCCGTTACGGTCGAAATCCACTTTAGCGTTATATTCTATCTGGTCTTCAGATGTCAGCCAGGACATGGACAGGATTGAGAAATCATCAAAATCAACTATGTTATCCTTATTAGCATCGCCTTCAAGAAGTGTGCCCAGGTCTACTGATGTTTCTGGTGTCGAAATAACCACGCCTCTTTTGACATTCATAAGAGTGGATTCACTAAGCGCTGCGATATCATAAGTATCCGGTGGGAGGCCCGCAGCTTCGCAGATAGCTACGCCCTCAGCAACAGAACCAGTAGTAGTTAAGTTGAACTCATAGGTCGAGGCATCATTAAGGACATCAGCACCTGGTGGGAAGAACCTGACGGTCAATGGAACAGTCCAGCCAGAATCAGGACGGTTATCACCCTGAAGAACAACAGAAATAGAAACCGAGGTTTCTATCGAACCTATGCTGACTATCACTTGGGGAACGTGTGACGATGGTATGTTTGTGGCGACCTGAATAATTCTTTGCTCATTAGAGGTTAGTTCAGAAGTAAAGTGACAGCCTAAATCAATTGCCGTGGCCTGGATGAGCATACTACTGGCGACAAAACCTGTTTCCAAATGAGCGTATTCCTGCCCAACATAAGAAGAATCGAGGCAGATTATAATATAACACGGCGCCTGGGGTAAATCGCTAATGGCAGACTGCAATCTACCTCTGGCATCTGCAGGTCGCGGACCACTTCTTCCAACACTACCAGAATCTATTTGCTCGATTCTATGGTCTCTAGTAGTTAAGTTTGTTTCGGGATTTCTATTATGATAACGATAAACACCATTTTCATTTGCCAGATAAATGCTCCGGGTCAAATAATAATTGGCCCAGGCTGAAGGAACTGTTAAACCTGCCTTACCACTTGGATTGTGGTCAGTGCAGCCATATCCCGCCCATAGAACCTGGGAGATTTGCCGCAGTGTCAAATTCGTTTGAGAAAAACTGCTGAAGTAGTTCAGATTGGCCAACAGTTCTTCAAGGCTGTTATCACCCACAGTACAAGGATCTGGCAGCCATCCGGGCTCATCTTCCGGCAAAGAAGAATGAACTGCTAATTCAGTTGTCAGTCCTGCAACCGACTGTACTCCGAAAATCAACCTTGCCTTCGGATATCCAATTCCTTTTGGACAGCTCGCAACCGGTGATTCAGTGCTATTCCATAGAGAAACAGACGCAAGCAAGGCTGGCATGAAGGAAACACCGGTATCGAAATCAAGCTCACTTTCATAAATAATCTGGAAGGCGCCATCATCAGTTACCTCATCTGAATGCCAGCTTAGCGAGTGGCTATTTGGATCATATAAAAATGTCGCAGTTGGTGTAGCGATATAGATATCCCTGTAAGAGCCGGTAATGGGAACTCTTCCTGCCGCCCAAACGATGTTACTTATCTGCTGATTATTGGCAATGCCACTCAGAGAATGTTGTGAGTACCTGCTGTTCAGGCAGATTTCCACGGAGTTTTCTGTAGTTATCGGTGAGGGGAGGTTATCCACATCGAGGCTCCGGGCTTGACAGAATAACGGCCACAAAGCTAAGGCCAAAATTGTCGGCATTGTTTTTTTCATCCGATTGACCTTCTGAAATAATATTCTCAGTGCCATCGTTCACTATCAAATGGGCGACATAATCAGTATGTAAACCGAAGCGATGTTCGCGAATCATCACTTGTAATCCCAGTGTTTATCATCCTTCTTTGTCCAGGCGTCTATCAGAACTCTCCCTGATATTGTATTTGGATCCTCACCGAGCGATATTTCAATTTCCAGCTCATCCGATGATGAACTATCAGGATCAAAAGCACTTACTAGTTTAAATTTGACAAAACCTTCCTCGCAGTAATCTGCCACGGCAATACTTAGCTCCACTGCCCCGCTGACCTCTATCGTCATGTCAGGGGTGAGTTGGAATGGCAGAGTGAAGTGAACATGCGTATTGTTGTTTTTCTGCAACTCATAATCTAAATCTGTTTTAATGCTTCTCTCCTCGTCGTATGCTATCGTGGTTCCGTAGACGCTAACGGTAAAAGCCCCTGAAATTTGATCACAATGGATGCAGAGAGTCGTCTCAGTTCCACCGATGTGGTGGGTATGGATGTGCAGTCCCTCGTCACCTTTGTAGTCGAACTTCGCTCCCTTCCAATCGATCTTGAACTCCTTGATTTTACCGACAGAATTCTCCTTGTCTTTGTACTCCCACTTATCACCTTTCTTCCCCTTGAGCTCAAATTCTACATCCTGGTTCGCAACTTCAACTCCAGCAAGTGTAGTCACTACGCCCCCGACAGGGTTCAGAGTATCCATCCAGAAACCTTGGGGCAGGTATAACTTGCCATACACGTGGATGTCGCTATGATCCCAGGAGACCTTTGCCTTTTCTATATTTACGGTAATACTGTCACCACCAGGAGCCGCCAGTGTAACGGTTGCATAGTTCACTATAGTTCCACCTTCAATTGTAAAGTAACAATCAATCGACAGATTAACTTGCGTCTTGTCCTCATAAACTACTGTCAGCTGTCCCAAGTAGTCAGGATGAGAGGTACTAATGAACAGCTTTTCTCCTGCAAAGTGGGGTTCTCCCTGAAACGTGAAAGATGTACCGTATACTGTCACGTTAGAGCCTGGCATAACCGATACCCACTTATGGACTGTGCCGCCTTCTATGTTTACCGTGCTGCCGTCATTGGCAGTTAGCCACCACTCAATATGCGCTCCAGAAAGAAGATTAACTGTAGCGTTGTCTACCTGTACTGAGTCCAATATCTCGTAGTCAATATCGTGCTCCAGCCAATCATCGAAAGTAACAGCACAGCCACACGGCGAGGTACATAGCAAAATCGCCAAAACAGCCCATAAAATTGTCGCGAATCCTGTCCTAACATGTTTGTTCTTGTTTTCCATGAGTCTACCTCCTTCTTGAAGAAGATTGAAAAAGAATGGTTTTAGCCCTTACTCTTACAAGGCACTGGATAAATATATTATCCTGGAATTTCCCATTTTTACAATTGCTTTGTTCCTTACTTCTCTTTGTTCTGCGTCCTGTTAACGTAATGTTTTTGTACGTCTCGCAACTGATATGATTATACCCACCTAAAGATTGTCAAGCAAGGATATTTCCCGCGAAGGGGGCGACGAGTGTGTAACCTATGGTTGACGTGAAGTTAATTGTTTCAATCCACGCCCCCGCGAAGGGGGCGACCTGCGAAATCGAGTTTACTCCCGACTCAGAGGTGTGCCTACCGAAAATTCCGTCCTTCTTTATTTACAAGGGTTTACGTACAATTACCTAATCACGATAAACCATCGCAAATGTGGACTTTGAGCGGTGTATTTATT
>JABMRO010000474.1 GCA_013202635.1 Planctomycetota bacterium | reverse complement strand
GTTGATATTACAGATTTGTATTAACTCGGGGCTTATACTGATTGATTCGGTATAGGCCCCACTTGATTTAGAACAATGGCAGAGAACGTCCACATAAGCCGGGAGAAAGTTATATCAACTCAGGATTTTATCTGAATTAGCCGAAGGGGTAGTCGAAGGGCTCATCAACTCATTCACAACTCGAAAAATCCGTGCTAATCTGTGCAATTCATCTTTCGTTGCGATTCTATCGCGGAGAATGGATCTGTGGCTAAAAATCCGTGTAATCCGTGGTCATTTTCGACCAAAAACGCTCGGAGGCGTGGTTTTCTTTACGTTGAGAACGTTTTTGGCTGACAATGCAGGTATCGGGCTTTGCAGTCGGCTGCAATAGAGAGGGTTATTTGGATAGGCTCTTAGGTAGGGTGCGATGCGCTACTCTGCGAAGCTAACTTCCACCCTCCGTAGCTAAGCTACTGCGGAGGACGGGTCGCTACGAAGCACGAGAATCGCACCAATTTCGTGAGTAAATCCTTGAGTTTTGATGTTACTTTTCATACAGTAGGAGGATGAATCGATATAATTAAAGTTATTCTGCTGCAATAGCCGAACAAAAATAACGCAGCTAAAATGTTTTTTTATCCAAAAGGAGAGCTATTAATGGTTAAAAACGTGATAATAATTTTGCTCGTGCTACGTAGCGAGCTACTTCGCAGAGTAGTAATGGTGGTCGCTGTGAGCCTTGGTTTGGCATTTGTTGCCGGCTGTGAGAGCGACGCTCAAACCGGCGCTCTTATTGGTGCAGGGGTTGGCGCCATTGCCGGCCAGGCCATAGGCGGCGATACAGAAGGAACGTTAATAGGAGCTGGAGTAGGTGCCGCCGGCGGTTATATAATAGGCAACGAAAGTGACAAGAAAAATTAGATTTCGACCAGCTTCCGGCCTTCACATCCGAAGACGCCTCGGTGGAGCAGGCCGGTCAGGCCGCAATAGCAATTCGGTGATTAGTCAGACTTTGGAAAATTACACAATCCCTGCCCCAAACAAGCAGGGACAAGCTTCAACAACACGCTTACAAAAAAAGGCTGAGGATAGTTTTCATCCTCAGCCTTTGTAATTGAGTTCAAATCCTGTCAGAGCGGTATCAGCCCGGCGATCCTTACCATTCTGTGGTCAGCCTCGATGGCAGACTGCTACACATCCTCCTTATTAACCGTTGTACCTTTTCAGCTTCCTGAGGCGATAAAGCATAAGCTGCCACATTGCCCATCACTCCACCTGTAACACCACCGAATAGTTCATTTTCTTCCCTCCTACCGGCACCCCATCCACTTCCAAAATCTAAAAAGCCTCTGGTTTTGCTTGTACCACTGCCTATCCACAAAACACTTCCATCTGCGACATCTACCATCTTGGCCGTAATAAAGATTTCATCACCAAAGTGCGGGATATTCACTATCAGAACCGCAGGGACATTGATAATTTTCCCGGCCTCAGCAACACCTGCCTCAGTAGTTAAGTCCGAGGCCTGGACTTCCTGCTCCTTAAGGGCCGCTGAAACATTGGTCCACTCTTTTGGTGCATAACCCTTCTTCAGGAGTTCCATCTCAAAAAATTCAGCAATTTGATTTTTAGCCGGCTCGCTCCTGAGAGCGCCTTCAACTGCCACCACGGCAACCGAATCTAACATACTAAAGTTATAACCGGCCCTGAAGTGGCTTTCTGCACGCCCTGAACCGCAACCGCCAATAAACAAAACAGCTATTATCAGTATATTAACAACGATTTTCATATCCTATACCTCCGAAAGAACAGACTAATTAGTGAGCAAAAAGAATAATATAATATACAAGATTTTTACGAAATTGTCAAGCTTTTTTTGCATCTTCCCGCTGTATAACACTTTACAAAGAAAAAATGCCTGTTTTTCCCTCGTTTCAAAGGCATTTTCGTCCCTTGTGTTGCTTAGATTCCGCCTGCACCTGTCGGTTTCCCCGGCAAAGATTCAGAGGCAAAACGGCGGGAAATATATTAAAAAAGGCCGAGGACAGGAAAATCCTCAGCCTTTTTACAGGGACCCCATTTCGCGAAAAATCGCAAAATGGGTACCCTATATGTATCCACCTCCCAAATAAAGGGGGTAGCTCTGATGGGACTGCCGTTTGTCCTACATCGGATTATAGCGAACATCCACGTAGCTGCGATGTTTTCGAGGAGGATTAGGCCATTTCAATTCATCGAATAAATACTCGCTGGCCTGGCGTATCATCACATCCGGCATACACGGACACATCTCAAACGAACCAATAATATCATTGTCATATTCGCTTAAAGCCCTCAGTAGATAATCCCAATTTTCACGGGAAATACCACCGTGCAGGCCGGGCGGCTCATGGTCGTCCATTTGCCCGTAATTATCAGTCAAATGCAAATGGGACACTCTGGGGGCCAAATCATCCACGAATTTTTTGAAGGAAAATTCACGGTCCAGATTGGCATAACCGATGTCAAGGCAATATCCGACGGATTCAAATCTCTCACCAATCTTCTTAAGCATCGGCAACCGACCGGTTTCGATGCACAATTTGACATCGTTCTCGGCGGCCATTTTCACTACATCGTCAGCAAAATCACAGCCGTTAAGCTCGGGAACATCGGGAATTCCCATATTTTCCATATCGGTTACAATATTTGCGCCAAGCCGCTTGGCACATTCGATTTGCTCGTTCCATTGCTCTAATGTCGGGTGGTCACTGCGGGAACGCATCGCCACTAACATATCATTGGTAGCCATAGCAAGCCTTGTCCAATTACGCCTCTCGTAACGACAATCATTCTGACCCTTTATAGTGGGCCATAACTCAATGCCGAAACCCAGCGACTTTAAGAACTGGCATTCCTGCTCAAATGACAGGGGATGCTCACGTCCCCAAAATACCATCGTAGAAACAGCGTACCTAATGTGCATTATACACCTTCTCCATATTCGACTAATAAATGTGCCTATATGTTTGTATGTGCGTAATCAATACTATTATCGATTAAAAACGGGGGGTATATTAAAAAATTGTTAAAAATTGGAGCATTTTTTAGGGTAAATTTTAAAGAAAATTGGGGGGGGGCGGTAAGAAGTGGGCGGCGGGTGGCGCCCCGTTTGAAATTGGCTTTGTTTGG